>CAMDOP010000016.1 GCA_945903675.1 Crenothrix polyspora | reverse complement strand
GATTAGCTAAAGCATCCGCGCGTTCATTGCCAACATCACCAGAATGGCCTTTGACCCATTTCCATTCGATGGTGTGTGTTGCGATGGAGGCATCTAATCTGCGCCATAAATCTTCATTCTTAACTGGCGCTCTGGCAGCAGTTTTCCAGCCCCTTTTTTTCCAGTTCGGCATCCAGTCAGTAATGCCTTTTAATACGTAGCTAGAATCGCTGTTTAATTGTACTAAGCAAGGTTTAGTTAATGATTCTAAGGCTTGTATAGCGGCCATCAGTTCCATGCGATTATTGGTAGTCAGCTTCTCTGCTCCATAAAGTTCTTTGATATGACCTTTATAATTAAGCAAAACCCCCCAGCCACCCACGCCTGGATTGCCACGGCAAGCGCCATCGGTATAAATAATAACAGTGTTAGTCATGCTTTTTTCGTGCTGAAGGATGAAGTGAATGGACTAAGGATAAACGAGGGCTGCCGTTTTTTACAGGAGTTAAAGGAATAATATTGTAACGGCGTTTTATAGCTTTAATAGCATAAGCTGTGGAAAAAAAACATTGGCTCTGAGTAGCAAATCGACCTTGTTTAGATTTTACGGTGTCCAAGTTAAATTCAGAAGAAACAGTTACTTCAAAATTCAACAGCTTTAACCAGTCCAAGGCTCTTGAGCGGGAAATAAAATGTCCTCCCCATGAGTCGGCCATTTTCTTATCCCACAGATATTGATATCTTACCCAGATACTCCAAGGGTTTAAGTTGACTATCACTAACAAACCTTCAGGCTTTAAAATGCGTTCGATTTCCCTCATGGTTTGAAAGCGAAAGCTATCGAACTCTAATAAATGGGGTACGATAATCATATCTATACTGTCGCTTTGTAAGGGTAAGCTATACGCTTTGGCTTGAATTTTAGAGGCTTCGTTGCTGCCCAAGGCCTTGGCATCTAAGATGATATAGTTTTTGTATAAGGAACAGTCGACGAACTCATCTTCCCAACCTAGTCCACCTATTTGCAGAATAGTTTGTTGGCAACTGACGGTGATGGACCTTCGTAAATAATCAATCTCAAGTTCTTTTAAGAGCTTGCCTCTAGGTGTTTGATACCATGCAAATAAGAAATTACGCTTCATTACTACACTCCCTATGATGTCAAGTTAACGATTATTGATAATAAATGATACAATCACGACCAATGTTGACAACTAAACCCTCAGGCTTACACATGAAACGTGTTAATTTTAACAGGTCGATTAACTTTTTATTAATATCGATATCGTTAATTATTACCGGCTGTACTAATGCACCCAAAGAGCCATTAAGTTTAGATCAAGCAGATGCTAGCAAGCAGTCTGCAAAAAGTGGCTATGATTATCAGTCTTCTAACGCATTAAGCAAGCATAAATTTAAAACAGCTTCGACGCATCAAGGTACCGTTTGGGAGCGTTTGCTGTCTTTATACTCATTACCTGATGTTAAACATCCCCGTATTGATCGTGCTGTTACTTGGTATTTGGAGCATCCTGCGTCACTCGCTATACTTCAACAACGTGCAGAACCCTATTTACATTATATACTTGACGAAGTTGAAGCGAATAATATTCCAGGTGAGTTGGCTTTATTACCCGTTGTTGAAAGTGCTTTTGTACCCAATGCTTATTCAAAGGCAGATGCTTCAGGTCTTTGGCAGTTTGTACCAGCTACTGGTAAAGAGTTTGGACTACAACAAAATGATTGGTATGACGGTCGTCGTGATGTTTATGCCTCAACTAAAGCTGCTGCTATCTATTTAAAACAGCTTAAAGATAACTTTGATGGCGATTGGTTGCTGGCATTGGCCTCCTATAATTGTGGCCAAGGTCGAGTCAAAAAATCTATAGAAAAGAATGAAGACCTTAGTTTAGCGACTGATTTTTGGTCACTTGATCTACCTGAAGAAACCGAAGACTATGTGCCACGCTTGTTAGCTATCGCTAAGATATTTGCTAATGCAGATGAATACAAAATTCATTTGCAACATATTCCTAATAGACCCTATTTTGAAGTTGTTGATATTAAGTCACCTTTAGACTTGCATAAGGCTGCACAACTTGCCAACACACCTTTACATAAGTTTTTAAAGCTTAATCCGGGTTTTAATCGAGCGAGTACCGCGCCTCAGGGTCCACATCGTTTATTAGTGCCTGTAGATCAAGCACAAGCTTTTAAAGAAAATTTAGCTACATTGCCTTTTTCAGAGCGTGTTGATTTAAAGCAATATGATAATGAGCGAGTAGCAAATAATCGAGTGCAAGAAAAACTCACTCAAGCGCACAATGAAGTCACTAAATTGCCTCTCCAATATACGGTTAAATTAGGAGATAACATCGCGTCTATTGCTACTAAAAATCAGATCAAATCTACATTGCTCGTTTCGGCTAATCACTTAGGCAAGACGCCTATTCATGTCGGTATGAAGCTTTTGATACCTGGGCAAGAGAAAATGACTTCAGTTGCTATCGTTGCGGCCACTAAGATTAATATAAATACAAATAATATTAAGACTAAGGCTGCCAGCGCTCAGGTTTATGCCGTTAAAAAAGGCGATACCATCCAAACTATTGCTAAGCATTTTGCTGTAGCGCCACAAGAATTGGCGGGCTGGAATAATTTCACTTTAAAAGCCTCCTTAACGCAAGGTCAAAAATTAACGATTAAAAGTGTTATTCCTCAGTTTGCTAGCGTAGCACCTTCATTACACCTTATTAATTACAAAGTAGTTGAAAGTGATACGTTAGTAAAAATTGCCAAAAAGTTTAATGTGCCGCTGGCTGATTTGCAAAAAACTAATGCGAGTAATTTAGTAAAAGGTTTGCATCCAGGTCTAAAACTTAAAGTGTTGGTGGATAGCAATCAAACTGGACTACCAACTTAAGACGTACAGATTAGCATAACTTAACTTAACCGTACGTTTTTAGACAGGGTTCTCTTAAGAGCAGACAAAAGGCGAAAGGCGAAGGGTTAAGCCTAGTATCTGTCACGCCCTAAGTTGCTAGCCTCCTAGGTTTAATCTTTCGCCCTGAGCCTTTCGTCTGCGCTGAAGCTGTCCTGCTTTAAGTAGTCAGCCTTAATCTGCAAGTTAACGGTTATTTAAATAGTCCATTAATAAACGTCGATAGATGTTCTATTTCTTCAGCACAAACAGAATGTTCCATGACATAGTCATGCCATTGTAGTGGATATCCTAGACTTTTAAGCTCTGTGGCTACGGCTTTACCGGTTTCTATTTCAACAATGGTATCTAATATGCCGTGGGCCATAAATATTGGTATAGCCGCATTTTCTGGGCTATGTTCTGCACTTGAGTGTTTAAGCGTGGGTAAATAGGTAGAAAGCCCAATGATGCCCGCTAGTTTATGTGGATATCTTAAGCCCGTATGCAAGGCAATCACTCCGCCTTGAGAAAAACCAGCCAGTAAGATATGTTCGGGGCGTATGCCTTTATTGATCTCTCGTTCTATCAGCTGTTTTATGCCAGATTCTGATTGATAAATGCCCTCTATATCAACTTGGCGCTCTAAAGACATTTCCAAAATATCATACCAAGCACGCATTTTTGAGCCACCATTAATAGTGACTGCCTGAATAGGCGCATTAGGAAAAATAAAATGGATGTTAGCCGCAGCTTTTAAGTGCAACTCTTCAGCTATTCTTTCAAAATCATGACCATCTGCACCTAAGCCATGCAGCCATATTATGGAATACTGATGAGCTGCCGTCGGGAGAATTTCAATGGTGCTAAGTTGACTTTGCATAATGGACTCCTATCAAGATTATAAAATTGTCATGTGATTTTTTGGCTGTCATGTTTTAGCAGAATAAACGATCTATTGCCTATCATCTATGGTCATCAATCGGCTTGCTAAAGCATGATCTGAAAAAGTAGTTATCGCAACACCTTGCATCTGGCAATGGCCACCATTAGATTCATAGTGATGCTGAAATTGCTGTAAAAAAACCATAACACTGTGGTCTATCAAATAAGCGTTGCTAGTATCAATAATAATCTTCTGGCTAGGTTCTAGCTGATACAGAGCTTTCTTGAGTGGTAACACATTAGAAAACAGAGCTGAACCAGATAGTTTAATAAGCTGCGTACCCTGTTCGCCTGCATGAATAGTGAAATGTATTTTGAATAGATTGCTAGGCCAGACGCCTCTTGCCAAGCTTATGAATAGTTTTGTTAGCGTGCCAAGTATTACGCCTAATAATAAGTTGGTGGCTAAGATACTGATAATGGTTATTATAAAAACAAATAACTGCTCATTGCCGATTTCTTTAACTCGACTAAAGGTGCTCGGTGAGGCTAAGCGATAACCGATAAAAACCAATAATACAGCTAAAGCTGCTAAAGGAATGCGCTGTATGAAGCCAGTAAAAAATACTACAAATACAAATAACAACAAGCCATGAAAGAAGTTTGACCATGCGCTTCTAGCGCCGTAACCAATATTAGCTGAGCTACGTACAATTTCAGCAATCATCGGTAAACCACCGAATAAGCCAGCGAGTAAGTTACCTAAACCGATGGCGGTTAAGTCACGATCAACATCGGAAGTGCGTTGATAAGGGTCAAGCTTGTCGATAGCGGTGGTTGTCAGCAAGCTTTCAATACTGCCTACTAAGCTGATACTGAGTACAGCTACCCAAAAATCTAAACTAAGTGTTTTAGAAAAATCGGGAAAAGCAAAGCTAGACATAAACTGGTCAGGTAAAGTTACCAGTAAGTGTGGATCTTGATCAGTGGCTATGTTATCCAGATTAAAATGCCAAGCAAAGATAATACTGACTAACACAACAATAATTGCAGCAGGAATTTTGCTGTTCATTAACGGCCAAATAATGAGTATTAATAAGGCACAGAAACTAATAAATACCACGTCTAGGTGCATGGTTGTAAGACTATGAGGAATTTGTGTGATGATAGAGAATATATTGCCAGCTTCTGGGGTCGAGCCCAGCATAACGTGGCTTTGGGTCGCTATGATTATAATGCCGATAGCTGTTAACATGCCATGGACCACTGAACTAGGAAAAAATGAACTTAATTGCCCTAGTTTAAAAAATCCCATTAACACTTGTAATAAACTGGCTACGACAATAGCTGCCAGAGTATAACGATAACCTGCGTTGGCATCACCTGCACCTAAGCTATGCACGGCTGTTAAAACAACGACAATTAAACCTGCGGCAGGACCGTTAATGGTTAGATAAGACCCATTAAGATGCGACACCACTAGGCCGCCGATAATCGCCGTAATAATGCCTGCGGAAGGCGGAAAGCCAGAGGCTACTGAAATGCCTAAGCACAAAGGTAGTGCAATGAGAAAAACCAGAAAACCGGACTGTAAATCATAGCGCCAGTTTTCTTTTAAGCCGGCTAAACCCGTTTTTGGCAGAGTGGAAACAGAAGCTTGAGTCATCATAGTCCTAGAGAGTCATTACATTTTAGGCTAACACTATATCATTAGGTGCTAATGTTTAACGAAAAAAGGCCGAGTTATTGATACACTCGGCCTTTATCATAATGCTTTATCGCGGCTTATCTGCCGCTGTTTAGCTAGCTTTAAGTATTCTAGCCGCTAAAGGATGAGCAGATGGGTATTTGTAGCTTCGTAATCAACCGTACCTTAACTATCCAGATTTTCAGGCGTGTCAGCAGGATAGCGTGACGATGGGCGCTTTAGTTTCTTCGCCTTAGCCGTGTTGGCTTGAGATTTTAAAAAATCAAACTCAAAATCATCCTCTGTTAAGTCGTCAACATTCATACTGTCATCCATAGGTATAGTACTAATCGATGCAGCACTCGTCGCTTTTTGTGGCGTCAGTAAATCGGTGTCTAAATCATCAAAGGTCTCAATTGCTTCAGGCTCTTTGATTTCTTTAGTCTTTTTGGTTGCTTTAGCTTTCTTAATTTCTTTAGTGACCTTTTTAGGACTAGGTGTTATTGCTTTCTTAGTGTCTCTGGCTTTAACTACGCGCGAAGTAATCCAAGCCAATATAGCAATAAGGCCTAATGATAGAGAGACTAATAAGCCAGGATCAGCTAATTTAAATAAGGGCTCTTTGGTGGCTTCGTCTGTGATGGGTGGAGTTACTGGAGTGGGCGTAGCTGTTTCAACTGTGGTTTGTGCTGTAACTTGAGCCTCAACAGGCGTCGGCGGGATTGCAGGTTTTTGAGCCTGTAAGGCGCTTAACTCTATTTGTATTTGCTCGACATGATGCTCTAATCTATCAACCCTAGCGAGTAATTGTTGCACTGCAATATCATTGGCTAAAGGTGCTATGGCTGCGGGTGCATTATTAGTAGGCTCAACTTTGACATTAGTTGGTGTAGGCGATTCAGTGGTAATTGGTGTAGGTGTAGCAGTTGCTACTGTTGCCACTGGTGTAGTCGCGATTGCAGCAACCTCAACTGGCTTAGGTTCATTAAAGTCAGGAATAACTAAAAACTCTCCGGCTATTAAGGCACCATGGGCGCCTTTATAAAAAGCATTAGGATTATGAGCGCGCAAAGCAGTTTGTACGACTTTGGTTTTTATGCCGCGTAATTTTGCGATATGTTGGGCAATTTTTGTTAAAGAATCGGCCTTTTGCAGCGGACCAAAGGTATTGTCCTTGTTCAGTCGCTCAGCTACCGTCGCTAAAGGAATCGCGACAGGCTTAGGGCTAGTATTAATAGTAACAGGACTTTGCTTGCTGGATTCAAGAGCATGAGACACGGCTTTATTGACGGCTGAGTTTTTATTAAGACTTATTTTGTAGTGCTGATAGGAAGAACCTTTGCGGCTATTTATTTCAAGTATAAACTCTAAGGTTGGCACATTAATAGGGCTGTTTGACGTTATTTGAATCGCCGTTCCAATGCGCTTAAATTGAATTTTATCCAGTAATGGATGTCGATTTATTTTATGTTGATCGAACAGACTAGGTGCTGCCATGCGCACACTAATATCATGGGGTTTTTCATTTGGGGCCAGACGTATAGGGATATCCGCATTAAACTTTTGATTAAGTGCTGAATTGACTTCCATATCAGCCATAGTATATGACCACGCCACAGGAGGAGTCAGTATAGAAACCATGAGTAGGCTTTGTAGTAAGCGTTGGCCTTGCATATGATGACCTTTAAAGTGAGATAATAATGTTGGTTGCTCTGCAACTAAGGTCTTACAAGACGAAAACCAGTTGATTGATGACCTATATAACATTATAAACATAGAGCGCTATTTTATTGGACAATTATTTGCTAACAACGGCTGTTCAAAGCGTTTTTTTTGTAAATTCATTTACCCCACTTACACAAAATATGGGACATCCTCACCAACATTGATGCCGAGAATTTGTGGGTTGTGAAAATTATGCTGCCCATGTTGCAACTATGACTGCCAGATGCCTAGCGATGACTGCTAGACCTCAGGCAGTGACTGATCGATGACTAGTAGGCTAAAAATTTAAAGTGGGATAGTTGTAGCGTAGGCAAAAGGCAAAGGGCAAAGCCTAGGAGACCAGTAATTTAAGATGCGATAGATGTTAGGCCTGATCTTTTTTCGCCTTTAGCCTTTAGCCTTAAACCTTAAACCCTTTGTCTGTGTTTAAAAGAACCCTATCTAAAAACCAACTTTAAAGCTTAACTGTCCTGCCTTAAGTTGGTAGAAACATTATCTAGCAAAGCAAGGCCTAGAATTAATAGCACAGTGCCTAACATTAGAAAATAAGGCCCGAACAGCCACAAGAAAATCGGTAAACTAAAAAAATAGCTGCGAGTGCCTAAGGTGTAATAGCGACCGGCCTTATGTAAATACAGGTTGGTTTGCTGGGTTAATTCCTTATCGGCAAGCCCTATCATATAGCCGGCATGATTAAAAAAGCGTATGGCCATAGAGAAACTGTAAAAGGCGATAAAAAAAACCAATACTAATAAACCTAGCTTTAATGCACCTAGCTCATTGGAATAAGCGGGGATAAAACTGGATAAATCAGTGTGCAGTAACCACTGGCTTAGTTTCTCGCTGCTGGTTAAGATGCCTATGATGAGTAAGATCGCCGTAGAGGCCATGAAGTTGGCGGCCATTACAGAATTACGCAAGGTTTGTATGGCCAGCAAGCCGTTGTTTTTGTCAGCTAAAATCATCTGCACCCAGCGTTGCCGTATTTTTGCATTAAAGCTATGCGCGCAAGAATCAGGTGCGCGTAGGGTGCGTTGCCATAAATACAGGTAATAAAATATTATCATAGCAAGGCAAGCGCTTAAGCTGAAAAGTTCATGTTTTAGTGTCATTGGGTTGTTGCCGTTGTTAGTTGATTCAGAGCATTTGGAGTAAAACAGCTTTAGCTGTTTTAAAGCCAAGGTAAGACGCAATAATAAACCCCCATTTTCATAGGATGTGCTGAACGATAGTGAAGCGCATCATGCCTATAAAGCGATGCGCTTCAAGTTGTTCAGCACATCCTATGGGGTATTTTATTTTTTTATCGTTCCCACGTTCCCCGTGGGAACTATGCGTGTGTAATGTTCAGACGTCTAGGGTAGGTAACGTAGTTTTCCCACCCTAGACGTCTTGGCATTTTAAAACAGCTGAAGCTGTTTTACTCCAAGCCCGCGTTATACTTGTGTATGACAATGAGTGAATGTCATGGCGTAGTGACAGATCGTGACCTGTCCCTACAACACCAAGCCCTAGCCATTTTACTTTATCTAATCTTGCGGTATGCTTAATATTACAGATGATTTAAGCCCAAACAGCCATAGCCATGAAGCCAACCATTCATACCCAATCAAATGCTTTACGTGCAGAAATTACCGATAAGGCGGTTTTTGAATCTAGACGTGCCTTTATTAAATCAACGGCGATGCTCTCAGCAGGCTTGATGTTGCCCAGTTTAGGGCAGGCGCAAGCTGAGCTTAACGATAAATTAACAATCACTGCGCGTGAGCATGTAACTCACTATACCAATTATTATGAGTTTTCTACTAATAAACAAGATGCTACTGAGTTAGCTAAGCCTTTAATAACCAAACCTTGGCGCGTGGAGGTGAGTGGTGAGATTGAAAAGCCTGGGCTTTATCATTTGGACGATATTTTAAAAGCGAATGCTATTGAAGAACGTATCTATCGATTTCGCTGCGTAGAAGCGTGGTCTATGGTAGTGCCTTGGCTGGGTTTTCCTTTAGGTGAGATGCTGGCGCGCTTTAAACCCACCTCAAGAGCAAAGTTTGTTGAATTTACTACGCTTTATAATCCAGAGATCATGATAGCTCAGCGTTCGACTATTTTAGATTGGCCTTATGTAGAAGGTCTACGTATGGATGAAGCTATGCATCCGTTAACGATACTGGCAACCGGAATGTATGGTGAAGATTTACCCAATCAAAATGGAGCGCCCTTGCGTTTAATCGTGCCTTGGAAATATGGTTTTAAAAGTATCAAGGCTATTGTTAAGATTCATTTTAGGGAAACCCTGCCAGATACTGCTTGGCACAAGTCTGCGCCTAGTGAGTATGGTTTTTATGCTAATGTTAATCCAGAGGTGTCTCATCCACGATGGAGTCAGAGTCGAGAGCGGGTGTTGGGTGCTAGTATTTTTACGCCTAAACGCGCGACTGAACTATTTAATGGTTATGGGCAGCAAGTCGCTAGTCTTTATACAGGGATGGATTTAACACGGTCTATATAGTGATATCGGCTAGAAACAAAACCCGGCTACTTAAAACGCTGCTTATTTGTGTGGGCTTAGTGCCATTTTTGTTATTACTGCTCGCCACATTGAACGATCAGTTAGGCGCTAATGCTATACAAACCTTACATTTTAGTTTGGGCGATTGGGCCTTACGCTTTTTAATGATAGGCCTAGCTTTAACGCCTATAAAAATCATCACTCAGCAAGCGTGGCCGTTACGTTACCGGAGGATTTTGGGCTTATTGGCTTTTTTTTACGCAAGCTTACATGTCTTGGTTTATGTGGCCTTGGATTTGTCCTGGTCATGGGCAGCCTTTGTCGATGAAGTGCCGAAAAGCCCTTATATCTTAGTAGGCTTGTTGACCTATTTGATATTAGTGCCTTTAGCGATGACCTCAACTAAAGCCATGCAGAAGAGATTAGCTAGGCGCTGGCTTACTTTACATAAGCTAGTGTATGTCGCGGCTTTAACCGCATGCTTGCATTATTTGTGGTTGGTGAAATTAGATATTAGCCAGCCTTTGATTTATTTGGGTCTTTGGCTGGTTTTAATAAGCATACGAGTCTACCGACTTAAAACGGGATGATTGAGTGCAGGCTAAAGGCTAAAGGCTAAAGACGAAAGATTAAGTCTAGCATATATCCAGCCTTAAGTTGCTAGCCTCTCAGGCCTAATCTTTAGCCTTTAGCCCTTTGTCTGTCCTGCCAAAAATGAACGCTTAATCCACACTTAGATGTCTTTTAATATGGCTATTTACGGCAATCCAAGCCTGTTCAAAGCCTGGCAATAGCGTATTTATCGTTGCTAGATCGTCTGCTCTTCCTGCAACTTCAAGTGCGGAACATAGCTCGCCTAGCGCCATTGCTCCGACAGTGTGTGACGAGGATTTTAATTGATGCGCGGCTTCAAACACTACAGTAATTTGTTCGGCACATATGGCATCTATGATTTCTGCAGTGAGTTTGGTGGCTTCTATTTGAAAAACCGTTAGAAAATCAATGATCTCTAGGGGGTTATTCTCACCAAGGAATCCTGCTAGTATGCTGATATCTAAACAAGGTGAGTCCTTGGGTATGTTAGGTAACTCAAGGTTCAATGCTTGGTAAGTTGTCATAGTAGTCTCGATTTAGCTTTTTTTGCTTTAGGTATTTTACTCGCGTTCTTTAATCAGAGATATATTAGATTTAGCGTGGTTTTTGTAGGTAGGCATTTTTAGCTTGATGCCAAGCTACCGACTTAGCCAAGGCAGGTTAGTAACTCTAGCGCAGGCAACCGGTTCAGGGTAAAGGATTAAGCCTAGCTGCTGTTTCGCTTTCAGTTTCTAGCCGTCATGACCTAGTGTTAAGGATATTTCTTGCGCCGAGTCTTGATTTATTCTAAAACCACGCATTTCCAGTATGCCTTTGGTATTCAGGGAAATAATCAAATACAACGCTGCTGGATAAGCCGATAAGGCTAAGTCTTCGCTAGAGGGAAGTGCAGGTGCTGTAGGGTGCGAATGATAGATGGCGAATAATTCTTGGTTTGATTCGCGCATTTTCGACATGGCGGCAATTTGTTGACTGGCATCTAGCAAAAACTGTTGCTGTGGGTGTTCGGCAACATTATTAATCGGATAACAATGCAAGCTTGAGTCGTCTTGGATACCGATTAATCCACAGATTTCTAAGCTGGGTGATAGTTGCGCCAGATGTAATAGTTGGTTGGTAAGTTTTCTGGAGATTTTGATTTCTGTTGGCATCATATTTAGTTGGGTGTGGTGGGCCGTTGCCCATAAGTGACCCTAGGTAAGCCGGCTAGGTCGTTTACGGTTTGGACATGTTGATAATGACATTCCTTAAAGAGTGTCTGTACTTGTTGTTGTTGATCGTAACCGTGCTCTATCAATAAATAGCCACCGCTGATTAGGCGCGGGTAGGCGGCATGAATAATCATGCTAATATCACGCAGACCTGATTCAGCTGCGCTAAGGGCTGATCGTGGCTCAAAGCGCAAATCACCTAGATTTAGGTGCTCGTCATCTTCGGCAATATAGGGGGGATTACTGACGATGATGTGGAAGTCGTCGTCAGAGACCTTGGCAAACCAGTCACTTTGATAAAACTGTATATTAGGAATCTGATGCTGCTCGGCATTCATCTTGGCAATAGCTAGCGCCGATAAACTAAGGTCTGTGCCCGTCAGTGCGGCCAGTGGACGTTCTGCAGCAAGAGTAATAGCTATAATGCCAGAACCGGTGCCTAGGTCAATAATCTTGCAGGGTTTATCGGTGGGTATCAATGCTAAGCACAGTTCGATGAGTAATTCTGTATCGGCTCTGGGGATGAGTACGTCGGGTGTTACTTGGAAGTCGCGTGACCAAAATTCTCGGTAGCCGGTGAGGTAAGCGACGGGCATCCCTTGTTGGCGCTGCTTGATCAGCGCCCAATACTGCAAGGCTAGATCGGTGGGTAACTCAAGGTCTGGCCAAGCACGTAGATAAGAGCGCTGCTTTTGTAAAACTAAGCATAATAAAACTTCCGCATCCAGCGCTGCTGAATCAGATTCTGTTAGCCGTTCTGTCGCTGTTTGCAGTGCAGCATTCAGTTGCATAGACTTAATCTTCACCCAGTTGAGTGAGTAGTTCTGCTTGATGTTCGCTAATTAAAGGTTGTATGACTTGTTCTAAGCCGCCTTGCATAATGTCATCAAGTTTATAGAGTGTTAAATTAATGCGGTGATCGGTTAAGCGACCTTGTGGGTAATTGTAAGTGCGTATGCGTTCTGAACGATCACCACTACCGACTTGTAGCTTTCTAGTGGCTGATTGTTCGGCATGTTGCTTTTCTTGTTCTGCCGCTAATAAGCGGGAGGCGAGTAAAGACATGGCGCGAGCACGATTCTTATGTTGTGAGCGTTCATCTTGACACTCAACCACCGTGCCGGTGGGCATGTGCGTGATGCGTATGGCAGACTCGGTTTTGTTAATGTGCTGGCCACCGGCACCCGATGCGCGGTAGGTGTCGACTTTAAGGTCGGAAGGGTTGATGTCGATGGCATCGACTTCTTCGACTTCGGGCATAATTGCAACGGTGCAGGCTGAGGTATGTATACGGCCTTGTGATTCTGTTTCTGGGACGCGTTGCACGCGGTGAGCGCCCGATTCAAATTTTAATTGTGAATACACGTCACGACCGGTAATACGCAAAATAACTTCTTTGTAGCCGCCATGATCACCTTGGTTTTCGCTGATGATTTCAGTTTGCCATCCCTTACGTTCGGCATAGCGTTGATACATGCGCGAAAGATCGCCAGAAAATATAGCCGCTTCATCACCGCCTGTGCCGGCACGAACTTCTAAGAAAATATTGCGATTGTCGTTAGGGTCTTTAGGCAATAACAGGACTTGTAATTCAATCTCTATTGCATCGATTTGCGCTTCTGCTGCAAAGACTTCTTCTTTGGCCATTTCTCTAAGTTCAGGATCGTTATCGCTGGCCATTTCTTTGGCTGAGCTTAGATCATCTTGCGCGAGTTCATAGCGTTTGTAGCAATCGACTAGGGGCGCAATTTGTGAATATTCTTGGCTTAAGGCGCGGAATTTGTTTTGGTTGCCTTGAATTTCAGGTTCTGATAATAAGGCTGCGATTTCGTCATAGCGTTCGCATAAGTTTTCTAGTTTAAGTAATATGGATTGTTTCATTAAGATTGATGTAGTTTAAAAATTTCGCTAGCAGCGGCAAGTAAATCATGGCGTTCGTTTTCGGCGGCGGCTCTAATTTGCGTGCTGGGTGTATGAATAAGTTTATTGGTTAAGCTATGAGCAAGTCTATTAAGTGCTTCTTCAGCTGAGACACCATTTTTTAGTAAAACTAGGGCTTTTTGTAAGGCTTCATCGCGTGATTGCTCAGCTTGGTAGCGGTAATCTTGGATAATACTTTGTGCGCCTTGAGCTCTTAGCCAAGCTAAGAAATAATCAACTTGGGTGTCAATGATTTCTTCCGCTTGTTCTGCAGCTTGTCTGCGTGAGTTCATGTTCTGATCTATAGTGTGTTGCAGATCGTCAACGGTGTAAAGGTAGACGTCTCTTAATTGAGCCACTTCGGCTTCAATATCACGTGGTACGGCAAGGTCAACCATGAACATAGGTTTGTGTTTGCGCTTTTTAAGCGCGCTTTCTACCCGACCTTTCCCTAAGATGGGTAATTGGCTGGCGGTAGAGGAGATAACAATATCAGCTTCGGCTAAATGCGTAGGCAATTCGGAAAGGGATATCGCATAGCCATTAAATTGTGCAGCCAGTGTATGGGCTTTATCGTAAGTTCGGTTGGCGATAATTAATCGGCCTATGCCTTGTTGAGTTAAATGTCTGGCAGCTAATTCAATGGTTTCGCCTGCACCGATCAGCAGTGCGGTTTGTTCACTGAGTTTGTCAAATATCTGTTGTGCCAGTTGTACTGCAGCAAAGGCGACCGATACAGGGCTAGAACCGATAGCGGTATCGGTGCGTACTTTTTTGGCGGCGGTAAAAGTGTGTTGAAACAGTTTACCTAAGCGTTTGCCTAAAGTACCAGCATCGTAGGCGGCTTGATAAGCAGTCTTCATTTGCCCAAGTATTTGTGGCTCGCCTAGAATCATGGAATCTAAGCCACACGCGACTCTAAAAATATGTCGACAGACAGAACGGTCAGTATGGGTGTACAAATAAGGCGCAAAATCGGTAGCATTAATTTGTCTGTTTTGTGCAACCCAATCAATTAATATTTGTTGGTTGGCGTTGGTCGCTGTGCAATAAAACTCGGTGCGGTTACAGGTTGACAGGATTGCGGCTTCATTAATTTCATTAACTCGCCACAGGTCTTGTAGGGAAGCAGCTAGCATTTCAGCAGGAAATGATAGGCGCTCGCGTATAGAGACTGGTGCAGTATTGTAATTAATCCCTACAGCAAGAAAAGTCATTATTATTTAATTAGACCTGTGGTTGTGTCAGTCATCGTTTATGCGTAAACCGACATGGGGTTCTGTTTATGGGTTATCAGCTAAGAGTAACGCTAGGTATTTTTATTAAACCCCATAGATTTTAGCTAAAATTTCAGTATCATGGCGGTATATTCTAAGAAATATAATAGCTTTATCCAAATGGAAAAAATCAGCAGTCTAAATCGGCGGGTTTTTCTGATAATCTATAGTCATCGTGTATTGAGTCATAAATAGGATTGTGTGTGGTCATTTTTAGAGTTTTTTCAGCAATAACCCTTGTGCTATTGAGTAGTTGCGCTGATTTCGCTGGTAAAGCAGCTCAGCCTGAAGTAGCGGATGTTTCTGTTAAGGTGGTAAAGCCTAAAGAAAAATCGCTGCAAAAACCAGAAAAAAGCGATATAGATCCTGATGTGCTATTTATGCTGATGACGGCAGAGCTTGCCGGACAAAGAGGCCAATACGAGATCGCAATTGAAGGTTATACGGAAGCCGCTAAGCGTAGCCATGATCCTAAGTTGGCTGAAAGAGCTGCAATGATTGCTATGTATGTTAAAGATAGTTACAAAACTAATGAGACTGTTGCTTTATGGTTGAGCTTAGATAGCCAAAATATAACAGCGAGAAAAGTTGCCGCATTATCAGCCTTGAAAATAGGGGATAAGCAAGGCGCAGCAGAACATTTTAGGGTGATGCTGGCCTCTGATGTTGTTGGGTTTGAGGCCGCGTTACACGAGTTAGCGATTGCGCTGCAAAAAGACGGCAAAGTAGGGCTCATTTATGATGCCTTGGATGTCCTAATTAATCAGTCTCCTAATCAGGCTGAAATATATTTTATGCAGTCTTTGTTAGCAATGCAGATGAATGATAAGAGTTTGGCTGAGCGCAAGATTCAGCAAGCTTTGAACGTAAGGTCAGGGTGGGATAAGGCACTGCTCTTTCAGGCGCAGATAGCGGTATTTTCAGGTGATCTAGCTAAGGCAAAAGTCTTGCTAAAAGATGCTGTTAGCAAATATCCTAGTAATGCAAAAATTAGCAAAATGTTGGCTCAAGTATTTATTAAAGCCCAAGACTATGATGCGGCGCTTGATGTTTATCAGGGGCTGATAGACAGTAATCCTAAGGACTGGGAAAGTAAGTTTGCAATAGCCTTAATTTATTATCAGTTAGATAAAGACGGGAAAGCGGAGGAGGTATTTGATTCTTTAATGGATCAGCCAGAGTGGAAGTACCAAGCTATTTTTTATAGAGGTAAGCTAACAGAAAAACAAGGCGACGCAAAGCAGGCTTTGGCGTGGTTTGATAAGTTAACAGAAGGACCTTTAGTTTTTGATGCTACCGTCGCTGCGATTTCAATATTAGCTAAAGATAAGCAATATTCAGAAGCAGATTTAAGATTGAGTCAGGCGCAAATTAAATTCCCTAAACAAAAGCTGCAGCTTGTTTTGGTGCAGGCCGAGCTTTATAGCCAGCAAAAACAATATGAGCGTACATTCACTCTATTAACAGATGCTTTGCTTGATTTTCCTGATCAAAAAGAATTGCTATATACCCGTGCCCTGATTGCGGAACGGCTTGATAAGTCGGCTACAGTAGAAGCCGACTTAAAAAAAATATTGGCAACAGACCCCGATAACGTCGAATCATTAAATGCTTTAGGCTATACCTTATTGAACCAGCGGGATCGCTACGCAGATGCAGAGCAATATCTTCAGCGAGCACTTAAACTGGAGCCAAATTCAGCGGTAGTTATGGACAGCTATGGTTGGTTACAATTTAAATTAGGTCATGCAGAAAAGGCTTTGAGTTATTTGCAGCAAGCATATGAAAAGCAGCAAGAGAATGAAATAGTAGCTCATCTCATTGAGGTGTTGTCAGGTTTGGGTAAGCATGATGAAGCTAAGGAATTATTTGAGAAGGCTATTAATGCCTCGCCAGATGATGAATATTTGCTTAATATTAAACGTAGGTTATTCAGCGGTACTCATCAGTAATGGTTGCTAATAAAATAAAGCAGGGCGGTGTTTGCTTATTAATATTGTTGCTTTCAGCTTGTTCTTCTGTACCTATTGAGCCAGAAGGTCGTTATCAGATCCAGACGAGAGAGTCCTTATATAAATTGGAGCGATGGTCATTTGAGGGGCGAGTAGCCATAACGGGGAAGAAAGATGCTTGGCAGGCTAATATCAAATGGGCTCATGCGGCTAATGACGAGAAAATAAAGCTAGCCGGACCTTTAGGTCAAGGTGCTACTTTGATCCAATTAACCGGCGATAGTGTGACTATCGATCGAGGCGATAATAAACCGCTAACATCAACTCAGCCAGAACTATTTATTAATCAACAGTTGGGTTTATTTGTTCCAGTGCAATCCTTACGCTATTGGGTGGTGGGTGTGCCTGAGCCGAACAGTCGTTATAATGTGACTGCAACAGGTTTTACTCAGTCTGGGTGGTTGATAGATTACAAACAAACGCAGCAAATTGATGGTCGCGCTATGCCTTATAAAATTACTGTTAGTAATGAACAGCTCAAATTAAAGTTAATTATAGATCAGTGGGTTTTAAATGACGCAATCGTACAACAGTAAGGCAGCGTGGGCAGAGAAGTGGCCTGCACCCGCTAAATTAAATTTAATGTTACGCATCGTTGGACAAAGGTCCGATGGTTATCATCTGTTGCAAACCGTATTTCAGTTTATAGATTTATGTGATTGGATTATTTTTCACCCTGTAAGCGATGGTCGAGTCAGTCTTCAGCAAACGATACCCGGCGTGGCAGAAGCAGATGATTTAACTATAAGAGCTGCGCAATTATTAAAGGCCGTGACCGGTTGTAAAGAGGGTGTTTGCATCGAGGTAGAAAAAAACTTGCCTATGGGTGGTGGCTTGGGCGGTGGTAGTTCCGATGCGGCAACGACTTTGGTTGTTTTAAATCAATTATGGAATTTGCAGTTGTCTGTAGAGAAATTAATGGAGTTAGGGCTTACCTTAGGTGCCGATGTGCCAGTGTTTGTTTATGGCTATTCTGCTTGGGCAGAGGGTGTTGGTGAGAAATTAGAAAAAATATTCCCAGTAGAGCAATGGGTTGTAGTTATTAAGCCAGACTGTCATGTGAATACAAAAGAAATTTTTTCTGCTAAACATTTGACACGAGATAGTAAATCGATCAAAATAGCCGACTTTATAGCAGGCCAAAACCAAAACGATTGCGTAGAGGTTGTTTGTCAGAGTTACCCTTCTGTTAAAGAGGCTTTAGTTGATTTGTCGGCATTTGCAGAGGCAAGATTGACGGGAACAGGGGCTTGTGTATTTGCACAATTTGATTCAGAGCTGGAGGCTTTAAATGCCTTTAAGTCACTACAGTCTAAGTGGCAAGTTTATCTGAGCAAAGGTGTTAATCAATCGCCACTAATTTCAAAGCTCAATGGGTAAGAGCTATATCTTGAATTATTGGGTCGTCGCCAAGCGGTAAGGCACGGGGTTTTGATCTCCGCATACCAAGGTTCGAATCCTTGCGACCCAGCCATTTTTATCTTTTAATTAAATTCATATAGGAGTGCTTGAATGAACGACACCCCTATGATGGTATTTTCTGGTAACGCTAACCTCGCATTGTCTGAGGGTATCGTTAAGAAATTGAACATGCGCCTAGGAATGGCGACCATCGGTAGATTTAGTGATGGAGAAATTGCTGTAGAAATTGAAGAAAATGTCCGTGGTAAGGATGTTTTTATCATACAGCCGACTTGTTCTCCTACTAACGAGAATTTAATGGAATTATTAGTGATGATTGATGCACTTAAAAGAGCGTCTGCATCACGGATTACTGCTGTATTACCTTACTACGGTTATGCTAGACAAGATAGACGCTCTCGTTCAGCTCGAGTGCCGATCAGTGCTAAGCTGGTGGCCAAAATGATTGAACAGGCCGGCGCTCATCGAGTATTGACGGTTGATTTACATGCTGATCAGATCCAGGGTTTTTTTGATATTCCTGTAGATAATGTTTATTCGTCACCTATACTTTTAGGCGATGTATGGCGTCAGCAATATAAAGATTTAATTGTTGTTTCACCAGATGTGGGTGGCGTGGTTAGAGCCCGAGCGTTGGCTAAGCGACTTGATGATGCAGATCTTGCAATTATTGATAAGCGTAGACCTAAAGCCAATGTCTCAGAAATTATGCATATCATTGGTGATGTCAATGGTAGAACTTGTGTTTTAATTGACGATTTAGTCGATACTGCAGGTACTTTATGTCATGCCGCTGCTGCATTAAAAAAGCATGGTGCCATTAAAGTAGTTGCTTATTGTACTCATGCTGTATTGTCTGGTTCTGCTATGAATAACATAAATGGATCTGAGCTTGATGAATTAGTGGTAACGGATACCATCCCGTTAAGTCAGTCAGCCATTGAATCAGGAAAAATTAGACAGTTAAGTGTGGCAGAAATGCTAGCTGAGACTATACGCCGTATGGCTGTAGGTGAATCAGTAAGTTCGCTTTACGTCGATTAACGTATTTATAGATAGAATTTAATGTGCGTACTCAAAAAGTACGGACTTCAGAAAAATGGTGAGGAAAAATGTCTAACGTATTTGAATTTGTTGCTGATAGTCGCGTATGCTCAGGTAAAAGTGCAGCAAGAAGAGCTCGTCGTGCAGGTACAGTGCCTGCTGTAATTTATGGCGGTCATGGTGAGCCTCAAATGTTGGTTTTGAATCACAATGAAGTTATTAAGCATCTTGAGCATGAAGCGGTTTATTCTCATGTGCTAGATGTGACTATTGATGGTAAGACTGAAAAAGCCATCCTTAAAGGCGTTCAACGCAACCCTGCAAGAGTCCAAATTCAGCATTTAGATTTTCTTAGAGTTAATATGTCAGAAGTAGTAAAGGTTCATGTACCTTTACATTTTACTAATGAGCATACATCAGTAGGTGGAAAGAAGGGCGGCATTGCTGCGCATTCAATGGTTGATGTAGAAATATCTTGTTTGCCTATGTTCTTGCCTGAGTTTATTGAAGTGAATTTGACTGATCTTGATATTGGTTCAACTTTACATTTGTCTGATCTAGTATTGCCTACTGGCGTTGAAATTGTAGCTTTGGCTCAAGGTGCTGATCATAATTTACCCGTTGCTTCTATGATGGCTTCAAAAGCTAGCAAAGATGACGCTGCTGCACAAAGCTAACGCTAATTAGCAATGATTAAGCTGATCGTCGGTCTGGGTAATCCAGGTCGTCAGTACGAAAAGACCCGGCATAATGCCGGGTTTTTGTTTTTAGACGCCCTTGCAATTGAATTAGGGTGCGCTTGGGTCAACGAGTCTAGGTTTCAAGGATTGTTTGCAGAAGGCAGCGTTGCAAGCGGAAAAGTCATGCTGTTAAAACCCGATACTTTCATGAATAGAAGTGGCTTGTCTGTAGGTAAGGTTGCTAGATATTATAAATTACTTCCTGAAGAGATCCTTGTTGTTCATGATGAATTAGATTTCAATCCCGGCATCGTTAAGCTTAAAAAAGATGGTGGTCATGCAGGCCATAATGGCCTAAGAGATATAATTGCTCATTTGGGTTCAAAGGAGTTTTATCGTTTGAGGTTAGGTATCGGTAGGCCGCCTGCTGGAAAAGTGGTGGCAGATTTTGTGTTATCTGCGCCATCAAATCCGGAGTTGGGTTTACTACTTGAAGCCATTGATTATGGTCGAAGTTATGTGGCTCAGATGGTTGCGGGTGAACTTGCTGCGGTTATGAATAAGCTAAATACCTAGTTTTATCTATTTCTATCATATAGAACATAAGAGACGGTGATAATGACAGAGTCATTCATTGGCGTATTATCATGTTTTGTCGGCCTAAACCGCCATTTCCTCAGTGCATTAACTGCGGAATCATCTAAAACCTTATGACCGCTACTGCGTAATATTTCGACGCCTACACTGTCTCCTTTTGCAGAAACTCTTATCCGTATAATCACATCACCCTGATAGCCTAGAAAAACCCCCATTTCTGGATACTCTGGACTAGGATTATGTAAGTCGCTAATTGGGAAGTTATCTCTAGCAGAGGGCTTGCCCGATGGTGGCATAACCATGGCTGCTGAAACAGCTTGAGCTTTTTGCTGATCAGGTTGAACGTTTACTTTTCGGGTAAGTTGTTTAGTTGACTGTGACTGAATAAGCTTTTCTATTTCTTCTATGTCAACAGACTTTTCCTTTACAGGAGGCGTTTTTTTAGCTTCTGGAATGGGGTTGGCTTTGGCTGGCGAAGGGGTAGCTGTTTTAGTGGGTTGGGTATTATTGTTGCCAAGTAATGTGACTTCGACATTGAAGGGGGCTGGTTCTTGAGATTTGCTTGGTTGGTCTGGTTGCCTTAGCCAAGTTAAAAGCAAAGCATGTAACAGTATCACCAAAGAGACAAACAGTAAGGGTTCTATTTTTTTAGGCAAAACAAAAGTTTGAAGTGAAAAGTAAGGTAGCCCTTATTCTATCAGTATTGCTGTCGTTAGTGACAAGTTCAAGTTTTAGTGTGTGTTGTACGCTTGATGCTAGTCGAGGAGAGCGGATAATAATTCCTCGACGAGCTTAAAGAATGTCATGATTGTTAGCGCTCAAATTTGTGACCCCGATCCAAAATACTATCAATAGTGATAGGAACTAAGCACAACGCAGCTACTAATAATAGGGTATGTTGAAAAGGTTGGGCATAGTTGGCTTTTTCAATGCAGTAGATGGCCAAGATGCCCGTTAATAAGTATAACCAACTTACGCTTTTTTTACGTAAGAGTTCGTTTTGTAGAAAAAGCACGCCTAGTCCTGCGCAGAGTAGCACTAGGAGAACTATCATAAAAGTAACATAGCTAATATTCATGTGAGGCCTCTACTAATTAGAATTATAAAGTCTGCATCCAGCATTGGGTTGCGCCTGCTTAGTCGGCCCTAAATGTTCGCTATATATTGGGTCACTAACCTAACTTGATGCAGTAGTCGTGCCAAAAAATATTTTCTTAGATAACAGCGTGTTATGAGATTAAGTCCGTGATTGTATGTGTTGGAATGGTGCGTAGAGCTTACAAGTACGCACGAAAGCTGTGCGCTATTAGTTGGCTAGTTGAGCTAAAGAGCTGGCGCTGTAGAATTTAATTAAGGATGTTAGTGCGGTATTGTTGATATAAATACTCTGTCTATTCTATATATAGTGTTTTAGTACTACAGTAGTACGTCAACTCACCGTATAATAGCAAGTTATTTTAGTGATGGTTAGGTGTGGTTTATGCAAATTATTCAGGAAGCGCTCACGTTTGATGACGTTTTATTAGTGCCTGCGCATTCTACTGTGCTACCCCGCGATGTAGAAATGAAGACTCAGTTGACCCGTACGATATCTCTTAACATTCCGTTGGTCGCAGCGGCTATGGATACAGTCACCGAGGCTAGACTTGCGATAGCGATTGCCCAGGAAGGTGGTATAGGTATTATTCATAAAAACATGACCATAGAGCAGCAAGCTAGAGAAGTACGTCATGTTAAAAAATATGAAAGTGGCGTTATAAAAGATCCCATTACGGTATCACCCGATGTGAGTATCCGTGATGTTATTAAATTAACTCGCGCTAAGAATATCTCTGGCGTGCCGGTAGTTAATGGCGATGAATTAGTTGGCATTGTGACTAGTCGTGATTTACGTTTTGAAACACGCTACGATGAGCCCGTTTCAATGGTGATGACGCCTAAAGAGCGGTTAATTACCGTTAATGAAAATACCGATCGTAAAGACGTTATCGCTTTATTACACAAACATCGCATAGAAAAAGTGCTGGTCGTGAATGCTTCCTTTCATTTACGCGGCATGATTACCGTAAAAGACATACAAAAGGCCAAGGATTATCCGTTGGCTTGCAAAGATGAATTAGAGCGCTTGCGTGTTGGTGCGGCAGTTGGTACAGGACAGGGAACTGAAGATCGTGTCGCTGCGTTGGTTGAGGCGGGTGTCGATGTCATTATCGTTGATACTGCTCACGGGCATTCACAAGGTGTTTTGGATAGAGTCAGATGGGTTAAACAAAATTACCCGTCAGTACAAGTTATCGGCGGTAATATTGCCACGGCTGCAGCTGCATTAGCACTTGTTGAGGCGGGTGCCGATGGCGTTAAGGTCGGCATTGGTCCTGGTTCTATTTGTACAACTCGAATTGTGGCGGGCGTGGGTGTTCCTCAGATTACTGCAGTTAGTAATGTCGCTGATGCTTTGAAAGGTACGGGTGTGCCTTTGATTGCCGATGGCGGTATTCGTTATTCAGGTGATGTTGCCAAAGCCTTAGCGGCAGGTGCTCATGCGGTTATGTTAGGTGGTATGTTTGCAGGAACAGAAGAAGCACCGGGTGAAGTTGAATTATTCCAAGGACGCTCTTATAAGTCTTATCGTGGTATGGGCTCACTGGGGGCCATGGCGCAGCAACAAGGCTCTAGCGATCGTTATTTCCAAGAAGCAGATTCTGTAGAAAAGTTGGTGCCAGAAGGCATTGAAGGTCGAGTGCCTTATAAAGGTAGCTTACTGGCTGTTGTTCATCAGTTATTGGGCGGTATCCGTGCCAGTATGGGTTATACCGGCAGTCAAACCATTGATATTTTGCATGAAAAAGCACAATTCGTGCGTGTAACTAGCGCCGGTATGAGAGAAAGTCATGTACATGATGTGACTATAACTAAAGAAGCCCCTAATTATCGAGCTGAATAATAAGAGTCAATTCATTAGAATTTCTCTATTCATTGCATCGTAATAAAAACAACCTATTAATCCCGACATTGCATACTGCCTTTAGCAAGGAGCAGTATGCACCTATAAAAAGAGTTTCATTGTGACGCAACAACAAGCCCCTAATATTCATACTCATAAAATCCTGATCTTAGATTTCGGATCACAATACACCCAGTTAATCGCCAGACGCATTCGTGAGATAGGCGTTTATTGCGAAATTTATTCTTGTGAATGCACTGAGATTGAAGTTAAAGACTTTGCTCCTAATGGTATTATTTTGTCGGGTGGTCCAGATACCGTGACTAGCGGTGATACACCACGAGCACCACAAATTGTTTTTGAACTCGGCGTGCCAGTCTTAGGTATTTGTTACGGCATGCAAACTATGACCGAGCAAATGGGCGGTAAGGTAGAAACCTCT
>CAMDOP010000015.1 GCA_945903675.1 Crenothrix polyspora | reverse complement strand
AAAATCATCCTAAAATTAGCCGAGAAACTGGCGAAGGTCGACATGCGGATGTTCTTGTTCGTCGCCTTCAAGAAATCCTTTTCAATGTGCTTGATGACATCTACATAATCTTGGTTGGTAATGTCGCTATCTGCTTTTGCTTCCAGTAGCTTTTTAATATGCAGGTAATATAGCGCCCCAATGATCGAGCCTCCCGACACCGTGGAGATAACCTCTACTTGGCGCAACAACCCCAGATCAGCCATCTGCGCCAATACGCCTATGTGATAGAAGGAGGCTCGGAAGCCACCGCCGGAAAGTCCGAGACCGAGTCTTTGATTTTTGGTTGATACTGTCATAGGTTTACCTACTTATTTGGATTGAATGGGGGCGTAAAGATTTACCCTACTTGAAACAGGGTTCAGTTTTCCATATTTCTTTCGCCGTTTCAATTCGTATAAACACCTATAAAACCCTATTCGTACTAACTAAAAAAATCAGTTAATTTGGTGTTAGATAGCCAAGTCGAAATAATTGCAGCCATTAAGTGCTTATAATATTTGTAACGCTATCACTATATCGCCAGATAACATACTGCTGACACTCTGCTAACCCACGGTTTTTATTGCTTTATTTAGCCGTTTTAACTGATATTACGCAGTAACAAGGTTGTACTCTCGTTTGCCGCGCCGAGCACCGCAGGTTTTGTTGGGATAAGCCCGAAGGGGCGCGGCATGAATGCCGCGCGTCGGTAGGAGGACAGGAAGCCCTCTCTACCGACCCCCGACAAAACCGAGGAGCGCAGGTTGTGCTGCAATCGAGCCGCCTTTTCTTTGGATACTTTCTTTTGGCAGCGCAAAAGAAAGTATCTCGCCTTCGGGTGCGATAACCCGATTAACACATCGTCGCGATAGCGACCTCATTATTATTTGCTTTTTTAACCAGCTGAATGCCGGCTGCGTAACATCAGATTTTAATTTTACTCACCTTCACCTTGGCTTTAGAACAAAAGAGGCTGTTACGGAATTGTATTTTGAAGAAATCTTTAAAGTGATTAGCAATCAATGCTTGAATACTGATATCCTGCTACTAAATAATCGCTTACGGTTTTATAGCAACAAGTTAAGTATGACTCATAATACATTTGGATAGCTGTAGTTATGAATATCCCAACCAAGAAATCAACCATAGTTGGTGTAGTATTAGCCGGTGGTCGCGCTATGCGTATGGATAATCAAGATAAAGGTCTAATTCTTTTTAAAAATAGGCCCTTGATTGCTTATGCCCTTGAAGCTTTGAATTTTGTTAGTCAACAAACCTTCATTAATGCTAATCGTAACCTCATGGATTATGAAGCCTTTGGCCACCTTGTTATTACAGATCAAACAGATAGTTATGATGGTCCTTTAGCCGGTATCTTAACGACGTTGATCCATGCAGATGCCGAGCTATTACTGGTTATGCCTTGTGATACACCCTATTTTAAGACAGAACATTTACAACGATTATTAACAACTCGTGCAGAACACGATGCCGATATTGCCATCGCTTTTGATGGTGAACAATTACATCCCCTATTTTTAGCGCTTAAAACCTCATTAACCGATAATTTACGTGATTATTTAGCCAGCGGTCAACGTAAAGTAAGTGATTGGCTAAAACCGCTTAATAGCGTTTATGTCGACTTTAGCCATGAACCCTCTATCTTTATAAATATTAATAGTTCAGATGAATTAGCTGCACTCGAAGCTCAAGACAAATAAATGTCTTTAATGATTATTAACAGCTTTCTGTGGCTCGGGATATTTAAAATAGCGACTTTTATCGGCGGGTAGTTCTTTTGCAATAATCGACTGCTTAGTATTTTCTAATATTGGATTAGGCAACTTGGTTAAGGTATTTACCTCCGACTTTTTAATACCTACATTTCCCCCAACCATAACAGGTGGCTTCACTACTTCAGCAGATACTTTTTTGATAGGCATTGCTATCACCTTGGCTGTTGCATCTTTTAATATCGGAATAGCCATCTTATTGCTAACATCCTTAACTGGCAATTTCGCTTCATTAATATTCACCACTTTACTTGCAGTGGTAGGGATATTTGTAGGCAAGTCTTTTTTCACCATTAAATTTGTAACTATTTTAGTTACAGGTGTTACTGACAGTTGAACTAAAGCACTATTACTTGTAGGCATTATAGGTTTTGGCTTTTCAATCACTTTTGCAATTGGTACTACTGAAGGCTTAACTAAAGCCGTATTACTAGTAGGCATTATAAGCTTTGGTTTTTCAATCGCTTTTGCGACAGGTGCTACTGAAGGCTGAACTAAATCAGCGTTAGTAGCAGGCAATATTGGTTTTGGCTTTTCAATAACTTTAGCGATTGGTGCTACTGAAGGTTGAGCTAAAGCTGCTGTACTTGTAGGTATTACTGCTTTTGGATTTTCAGTAGATGATTCCATATCTTCTGGCTTTGCCTTTGCTTCTCTAGTTAAACCGTTAATTAACGGTGATAAGGTAGGCTTTAGAAATTTAATGATTTGTACTGGTAACGAGCTAGTAAAATGATAAAGCCCTGAATTTTCGCCCTCGACATAAGCCGTCATGACACCAAAATACTGCTCACCAATAAAGAAAGTAAAGGTCGCCGCACGACTGACAAATTTAGATTCTATGAGTCGTCCACCAGGGCCCCAGATTTGTTTGCGATGATCACCCGTTCCTGTTTTGCCACCAACAGACATGATCTTGCCCTGTTTATCTGCATACATACCATTAAGCCTTGAAGCGGTACCACCTGCAACCACACCGACCATGGCCCCCCTAGCTACTTTAGCAATTTCTGGGGCAAAAATCCTCTCGCCAGGATCTATCGTCTTATTAAGTAGCGTTTCATATGGCGTGCCTTGAGCATAATGTAAGCTATCAAAACGCACTACGGGTAACTTTACTCCATCATTAACTAAAATTCCGGTCAGCTCAGCGAGTGCTGCAGGTCTATCACCTGAAGCCCCAATAGACGTTGCATAAGAGGGTGTTAAGGCATCAAAGGGGTAACCCACGCGCTTCCAAGCGGCGTGAATTTCAGTAAAGGCATCTTCTTCCAGCAAAGTCATAATACGTTTTTGCTGTGCATTGACGCGATGATTTTTAAACAGCCATCGGTAGACTTCTTGACGCTCATCAACGCTGGCAGCCATAATCTGTTCTAGACTAGCTTTAGGATGTTTGGCTAGAAAACCTGCTAACCATAATTCCAAGGGATGAATCTTAGTGATATAACCCTGATCTTGTAGATCAAATTTTTCTACTGAGTATTTATCAAACAAACTGTCCGAATCCTCATCATTAATCACTACAGTTTTTGCTAAGTGCTCCTTTAGAAAAGCATTTAATGCCAGCTCATCTTGATCAGGATAAATAGCCCGAAATAACATGCTTAAACGCGTAGGGGCAAATCCAACTCGCGCTGATAACTTCGCCATGACCTCGTTAGGGGTTTTATCTTTGTATTTGGCATAAAAGCGTTGCAAGTAAACACGCCCCTCATTATCGGCAAAACGCTGTAAATATTCATTACGTTTAGGATCATCAGGGCTGTCTAACCAACGTGCAAGACCTTCTGGTTTATAAAGATGATGATAAACAACTTCACGCATCAAACGTATAAACACTAAATTGACAGAGTCGCGGAGAGCGTCACGAACTGACATTATTTTGCCATCTTCATCGGGCGTAAAATTATTAAAATGGTGTAATCCGCCCCCAGTAAAAAAATATTCGCCAGGACTTGATGAATAGGTTTTATCTAGCGCTCTATTTAGTAAATCTTCTAAATTGATTTTAGGTGTTAACCGTAATTGCTCAACTACCCAAGTCGATAAATAATCTCGTGGGTGCAGCTCTAGCTTATTTAAATCCTTAATAGATAGTTTTATGTATTGTTGATAGACATCTGTGACCAACTCAAGATAATGCACCATGGTACGTAACTTAGAGGTAGAGCCTAAATCTATTCTTATACCCTCGTTAATATCCAAAGGCTGATCATAATTATCGGTTTGGACTCGCAATAGATTGCCGGCATTACTACGCTCAAATAACATGAGACTATAGACGATAGGCGCAAGGTCAGTGTTTTCATTCAGAAGATGAAAACCTAGTATACCGGCTTTACGAGCAGCTTCAGGTTGGCTAAGCTGCTTAAGGGCATCAGTTACTGCTTGTTGGGTGTCATAATCTAAGGTTGTTTTAACCGTTAAATCTAAGCGATCTAGTTCATAATTTGATCTAACACCCAGAGATTTAGCCAGACGGGTACGTAATACATTTTGCGTCTTTTTTTCCGCCATAAACTTGGCAGGTATGTTATTACTACGATTTGGGTGTGCGCTGGAAAGCTTTAAAGCCGCGTCTCTCATGGCAACTGAAACCACGCCTTGTTCGGTCATAACTCGTAAATATTTATCGGTAAGCCTTTGCAAGGCATCATAACCGCGCCCAAGAAAATACGAGGGTCTTCTTTGCGACAATAATATATTTAACACTTGTCGATAAGCGAGTGCTTGTTGTGGGCTAATCAGCTTAGGTGGTTTTAATTCACTGGCTTTAAGCAAAAGATTGGTCTGTTCAAAATCTGCATTAAACCAAGCCGATAAGCCATCACCCAAACCGTGAACTTCACCTAGTTTAGGTGTGGCAGCTAGTGGCATGGAGTTCAAATAAGACAGTGCTATTTCTTGTCTCATTTCAAGCGTATTGGGCCCCATTAAATAGGCGCGCACTGAGGCGGATCCCATTTGACGAAACTTATCCATTATGGAATTGGTGTAGCCATTTTTAGAATGTCGGTATTTTTCAAGCTGAGTCGCCAGCGTACTTCCACCGGGAACTGCTCCCGTTACACCCAACTTATGAGCCATTAATTGTAAACCAGCAAAGCCTAGCCTATCCCATTCAATAGCAGGATTAACGGTAGTGTTATCGTCAGTCAATAATTCTCTATTTTCTATAAACAATAAAGTATCAAGAATTAACGGAGGGATTGCTTTGAAGTTTGGGTAACCATAAGCAGGATATAGTGCATTAAATACGACTTGATCATTTTTGTCAGTAATACGAAGGCCAGCCTGACTTTTTTCATGATAAACCGCAAATAAGCCATAATCTGCTAACTCTGTCATCATCGGCGAAACATAGGCTTGCGAAGTCACACTAAAACCCTTGTTTTTCAGATTCTCGATGATAGTTGGCAATAAGGTATAACCCAGCCTTTCGTCATACGGTCCATATTCTGGATAACGTATCGAACTACTAGGTCCTGAAACTAATTTATAACTTAATTGTTCACTTATGGTAGATAAATAACGAGCTTGATATTTTGAGGTTTTAACCTCGTCACGGACTAATTTAGTCACAACAAGACCCACAACAACCAATGCCACAGCAATATATACAGACCGGAATTTCTGTACTTTTTTGGTGGTACGTCTCCTCATAACTGCCACCGACACTTGTTAAAAGATAAATATTTCCAACAGGGGGCACTTAAGATTAGGTTCTTAAGTAATGAATTCAAAATGATTAATAAATTTTTTAAAGTTTAGAGTTTAAAGGCGAGGCTAAAATGCATACATCTGAAACTAACAATTTGGATTTATTATAACAAACAATACAAAATATTTAGCGCTCATCTACCCATTGCCGGTCTATCAAGCTTTGCAAAGGTTGATAGTCACTCTTATAGCTCATTTTCTGGCAGGCTTTAATCCAATAACCCAGATATAAAAATTCTTTATGTAAGCTACGTGCCTGCTCAATCTGCCATAAAACGGCATACACACCCAAACTTAGACTTGAAAATTTCGGATCAAAAAAAGTATAAACTGCAGATAAGGCATTATCAAACTGATCAACTACAGCGACTCCCGCCAACTCATTATCAATTGAAAACTCCACGAACTGAGTATTACACCAAGTAGAGCCCAAAAAATCAAAGTACTCCTCTGCACTCACCTTAGCCATATCTCCATCCTTATGGCGGATCATCTGATAACGTATATACAATTCGTAATGAGCCCATGAAAAAACTGCGGGCTTAATATCAACGCCTATTTGTCTGTTCTTAGTTAAGCAGCGCTTTTGTCTTCTATTAGGCTTAAAGTCATCTACTGCTAATCTAACAGGAATGCACGCACTGCATTGGGCGCAATAAGGCTTATAAACCTGATCACCACTTCGACGGAAACCTTGTTCTATTAACTGAGCATACATCTCATTCGTTAATGAACAAGAAGGATGCACAAAAACAGATTGTGCAAACTGAGCATCTAAATAACTACATTCATACGCTGCTGTTAAATAAAGCGGAATAGATATCATGTTTGCTTCCAAGCGTTAATATTAGCAGGCTCATCACAATATTGATTAAGTAAACTAATAAATTCACTGCGCTCACAATTGATTGCTCCCAAACTGGCTAAATGTTCGCTATGAACCTGACAGTCAATAACTTGGTAATCCCATAATTTAAGCAGCTCAACCAAATTCACAAATACAACTTTTGATGCGTCAGTACACGTATGAAACATGGATTCGCCGAAGAACACCTTACCTATTGCGATACCGTACAAACCACCAACCAATTCACCATTAAGCCAAGCTTCAGCAGAATGAGCATATCCCGATAAATGTAAACGATAATAAGCCTGTTGCATTTCATCACTAATCCAAGTGCCCTCACTATAACTACGGGGTTTAGCACAAGCTGTAATAACTTGTCTAAAAGCACGATCAATAGTGAATGTAAAACTGCTTTTGCGCATCGTTTTACGAAGACTACGCGACACTTTCAATTGCTCTGGAAATAAAACCAATCTTGGGTTAGGTGACCACCATAGAATAGGTTCACCTGGACTATACCAAGGAAATATCCCTAAACGATAAGCCTTAAGCAATCTTTTTTTCGACAAACAACCGCCTGCTGCTAGCAAACCATCAGGATCGGTCATAGCTTTTGTTATAGAAGGAAAATCCTGCCTAGGATTATGAGGATCTAAAATAGTCAGTTGCATGAGTTAATTTATTTACAAATACAGAAGCCAAAGCTTCTCATAGTTTGAGCTGCAATTTTTGCAACTCAAGATGTTGTTGAAATTATGTTTGGTTTGGAAAAGATGCTGCCTTACTTTGTTAAACCCTTTGATTTATTAACTGATGTTACGCAGTCGCAACGATTTATAAAAAACACATAATGAGGTCGCTATCGCGACGGTTTTTTGTATCGGGTATTCGCACCCGAAGGCGAGATACTTTCTTTTGCGCAGCCTTTAGAAAGTATCCAAAGAAAAGGCGGCTCGATTGCCGCTGCTTCCTTCGCTCCTCGGTTTTGTCGGGGGATCGGTAGAGAGGGCTTCCTGCCCTCCTAACGACGCGCGGCATCCATGCCGCGCTCCTTCGGGCTAATCCCACCAAAACCTGCGGTGCTCGGCGCGGCAAACGAGAGTAAAACCTCGTTACTGCGTAACATCATTTACTAAGCTTATACTATCTCATCCAAATATTTTTCTGCATCCAATGCTGCCATACATCCTGATCCTGCTGACGTTATGGCTTGCTTATAAACCGAGTCCATCACATCACCGGCGGCAAAAACGCCTTCAACGCTAGTGGCTGTGGCATTGCCCGTGATACCACTGTTGACTTTAATATAACCATGCTCCATAGCCAATTGGCCTTCAAATATGCCAGTATTCGGAGTATGTCCAATAGCTATAAATACTCCATGTACATCTAAGTCTCGGCTACTATCATCAAGAGTACTTTTGATTCGGATACCGGTAACACCCATATCATCGCCTAGCACTTCTTCTAGGTAGGCATTCCATTCAATGACAACATTACCTGTTTTAGATTTCTCAATCAATTTATCGGCTAGAATTTTTTCAGAACGAAATTTATCCCTGCGATGAATGACTGTCACTTTTGAAGCAATATTTGATAAATACAACGCTTCTTCAACAGCAGTGTTTCCACCGCCAATTACTGCAATCGGCTTATTACGATAAAAGAATCCATCACATGTCGCACAGGCCGAAACACCTCGACCTTTAAAAGCTTCTTCAGAGTCTAAGCCTAAATAACGAGCAGAAGCGCCCGTAGCTATAATCAGCGCATCGCAAGTGTAAGTGCCAGAATCACCACTTAATTTATAAGGTTTAGAAGATAAGTCAGTAGTATGGATATGATCAAATATTATCTCAGTTTCAAAGCGCTCTGCATGTAAACGCATGCGTTCCATCAAATCCGGGCCTTGTAGGCCTTCAACATCACCTGGCCAATTGTCAACTTCTGTAGTAGTTGTTAACTGTCCGCCTTGCTGCATACCCGTAATTATAACTGGCTTTAAGTTAGCTCTAGCCGCATAAATAGCCGCCGTATAACCTGCAGGACCAGATCCCAAAATTAATAAACGACAATGTTTGTTAGTACTCATTTAATAGCCTCTATGCTCAGTAAGTTGACTAGAATTATGCCCATGAAATCAGCTTTCGTAAATCATATTATGCAGCGCCTCTATTTAATGATAACAAATTGTATGCTTATGTTTTTTATATGGGCAATTGTCATGTAGAATATACAGTCATAACCACTTAAACCTGTTTTGTATAATTCCATACAAGTCGAGTCCTTAGATATGTCTGCGATAATAGAAGAAAAAAAAACAATTAGGGGACTACGTGAAATTGGCATCCTAAGTTTTTTTACTGGGGCAGTTTTTCTTTTATTGGCATTATTTACCTTTAATACCGGTGATGCAGCCTGGACTCACAGTAGTGAACTAACAACCATCACCAATTGTTGTGGCGTTATAGGTGCTTGGATCGCAGATGTGATGCTAAGCCTATTTGGCTTATCTGCTTATTTATTCCCTATTATTATTACTTGGCATGGTTATTTAGTTTTCACAGCACCTCGCTTTAATGAAGAGAAGATGTCAGCACCCCTTCGTGGCTTGGGCTCAATAGCTTTAATTGTTTCTAGTGCAGCCTTATCTTATTTATATGTCTATCGTGTTGCTGTTCAACTTCCGGGCACTACAGGTGGATATCTAGGTCAAGAAATTGGTGATAAAACATTAGTGCTATTTGGGAATTCTGGCGCCACTTTGTTTTTAATCGTGTTATTTCTTTCAGGATTGACGCTAACGACTAACATTTCTTGGCTTAGTCTTATTGATGCAATTGGTCGATATTGCGTATTATTTTGTCGGTTTATAGCTTATGGTTTTAATTTTTCTGATCAAAAACTTACAACAGTAAGTACGCTGGGCGATGATGAAATCTATCAATCCTCGTTGCCACAAAAACAGCCTACCGCGAAGAAAAACAGCCTTAAAAGCACACCCACTATAAACACAGTAAACCTAGAAGCAGTCGAATCTAATACTCAACCTACCAGCCATCAAGCTCCACCTAAATATATAGCTAGCGAAGGTGTATTACCCTCTTTAGCCCTGCTTGATGAACGAGACACTCGCGTAATAGGTTATTCAGAAACTGAATTAGAAGATATGTCTCGCTTGGTAGAAGACATACTCGCTGATTTCAATGTGGCGGTTACCGTAGTCGGTTTTCATCCCGGTCCAGTTATTACTCGTTTCGAACTACAACCAGCTGCTGGCGTTAAAGTTAGTCGCATTAGCAGCTTATCTAAAGATTTAGCCAGAGCCTTATCAGTCACCAGTGTGCGCATAGTAGAAATCATACCGGGCAAATCAGTCGTCGGCTTAGAAATCCCTAATCGCGTACGTGAAATGGTAACCTTACGCGAACTGCTAGTTTCTCCTAACTTTGTCAGTGCAAAATCCATGCTAACCTTGGCGATGGGCAAAGACATTGCTGGTGCACCGATGGTAGCTGACTTGGGTAAAATGCCTCATGCCTTAGTGGCAGGGACGACCGGCTCAGGAAAATCAGTTGCTATCAACACCATGATTCTCAGTTTGCTTTATAAGGCCACGCCTGAAGAAGTCCGCTTAATTATGATTGACCCTAAAATGCTTGAGCTTTCAGTTTATGAAGGTATTCCGCATTTATTAACGCCGGTTGTTACTGACATGAAAGAAGCCAGTAACGCCTTACGCTGGGCTGTTGCTGAAATGGAGCGACGTTATAAGCTGATGTCCAAGATGGGCGTTAGAAACCTTGCTGGCTTTAATCAACTGATAGATGATGCTGCCGCCAGAGGTGAAACCATCAGAGACCCCATGTTTCAAATCCTTAACCCCTTTGAAGACGGTGAAAGCTTTCCTGTACTGACCAAACTGCCTAGTATTGTTATCGTCATAGACGAATTAGCCGACATGATGATGATAGTCGGCAAAAAGGTCGAAGAACTGATTGCTAGACTGGCACAAAAAGCTAGAGCGGCCGGTATACATTTAATTTTAGCGACTCAACGCCCCTCAGTTGATGTATTAACCGGACTGATTAAGGCTAATGTACCAACCCGTATTTCATTTCAAGTCTCCTCACGCATAGATTCTCGAACCATACTTGATCAAGGTGGCGCAGAAACTTTGTTAGGTAATGGTGATATGTTGTTTTTACCATCAGGGACTAGTATTCCAATACGGGCCCACGGTGCTTTTGTTGATGACCACGAAGTCCATCGTGTAGTTGAATTTTTAAAACAAACGGCCCCGCCTAATTATTTAGAAGATATTACTCGTGACTCTTCAGAAAGTAACGATGGATACAGCCCTAGTACTGACGATAGCAATTCTGAGTCTGATGCGCTCTATGATGAAGCCGTACAATTTGTAACCGAAACTAGAAAAGCCTCTATATCAAGTGTACAGCGCAGATTTAAAGTGGGTTACAACCGTGCAGCTACTATGATTGAAGCTATGGAAGCTGCCGGCGTGGTCAGCTCTGCCGAATCTAATGGCTCACGCGTCGTATTGGCTCCGCCTCCAATTAAAGACTAAGCTCTTAGGCTGCAAATAATATGCAGCCAAATCTCTTTATTTAGACCACCGGAGTAAAACTGCTTTAGGTGCTTTAAAAGCAATAGCTAAAGCTATTGCACTCCTGCTTACTCATCAAGTTACATTTAACTTAGAATTATATTTTCTAAGTGCGCAACATAAACCATAAAACCTTATAGATCGCAAAACTGCGATTTCCTAAATATCATATTTTGGAGCAATCATGGGCCCTCATTATTTAAAGCATTTTTTTACACCTAACACCGTCGCTATCATTGGTGCTTCAGGGCGCGAAAACAGCGTAGGCTATAGACTACTTCTTAATATGCAAGAAGCCGGTTTTAGCGGGGGTCTATATCCGATCAACCCTAAACATGAGCAATTATTAGGACTCAAAGCCTATCCTAATTTACATGCGGTCCCCGAAGACCTAGATTTAGTGGTCATTGCTACACCTGCGCCTAGTGTGCCTGACATCTTGCGTCAATGTGGTGACAAAGGTGTTAGCTCAGTGATTATTATCAGCGCTGGCTTTGGTGAACTAGGCGCAGTAGGGCAACGCTTACAACACGAGATACTTGCCATTGCTCACCGTTATAGTATTCGCATTATTGGTCCCAACTGCTTAGGCGTTATTTGTCCTAGTGGCCAATTGAATGCCACTTTTGGAGACGGCACAGTTAAAGACGGCAGCTTAGCCTTGTTATCGCAATCCGGTGCTGTGTGCACGGCGATCCTAGATTGGGCAAAAGTTCAGGACATCGGCTTTTCCACTGTGGTTTCTATGGGCGGTGCGGCTGATATAGATTTTGGTGAAGTCTTAGATTATTTGGCGACCGACAGTAAAACCACCGGCATTTTAATGTATGTCGAAGGCATACGTGATGCCCGACGTTTTTTAAGTGGCCTTAAAGCCGCTGCACGTTTAAAACCAGTCATCTTAATAAAATCAGGTCGCCATGAAGCCGGCAGCAAAGCCGCCATGTCTCATACCGGCGCGATGGTGGGTGGTGATAATGTGTTCGATGCAGCCATTGCCAGAGCCGGCGTGGTTAGAGTCTATAGCATTACCGAGTTATTTTCGGCAGCCCGGGTGCTGGCAAATAATTATGTGGTTACAAAAGATCGTTTAGCCATTATTACCAATGCTGGTGGCCCTGGCGTGATGAGTACTGATCGCGCCGAAGATGTCGGCATCACATTAGCTGAATTAAGCTCTGCCAGTTTGGAAAGTTTAAATACCGTATTACCGACTCATTGGTCACATGCCAATCCTATCGACATTTTAGGTGATGCCACAGCTGATCGTTATCAGCAAGCTTTAGAAGTCTGCATTAATGACGAAAACATCGATGGCATCTTAGTTATATTAACACCGCAAGCTATGACCGAACCCACCTTAGTTGCTCAGTGTATTATTGATGGCGCCAAAGCCAGCCATAAACCTGTATTAGCTTCTTGGACGGGGGGCGCCAAAGTTCAAGCGGGTCGTGATTTATTTGCTAACAGCAAGGTCGCTCACTTTAATACCCCAGAAACAGCCGTCGATGCTTTCTCTTTTTTAGCCAACTATGCAGAAAACCAAATCCTGCTCAAGCAAATTCCAACGGCAACCGATGAGCTCGCGCAACCTGATGTAGCAGGTGCACGCTTAATTATTGAACGGGTACTCTCCGAAAACCGCCAAGTTTTAACTGCGCAAGAATCAAAAGCCATTTTGGCGGCCTTTCACATACCCGTTACTCAAACCATTAGTGTTGCTAGCGCTAAAGACGCCATGATTGCCGCAGAAACCTTAGGCTTTCCAGTCGTTTTAAAAGTAAACATGTCTGAATTTAGCCATAAATCAGATATAGGCGGCGTTAGGCTTAATATTAACAGCGTTCAAGACATCTCTAAACACTATGCCGATATGGAAGCGGCTATTAAGCTCGCGCATCCAGAAATCAGCACAGTGGGCATGACTGTTGAACCTATGTTTAAAAGCCCTAGTGGCAGAGAGCTCATGATAGGTGTTGTCAGAGACCCTGTATTTGGTCCGGCCATTAGTTTTGGTCTGGGCGGCACTTTGGTAGAAATCTTACAAGATAATGCCGTTGCACTCCCCCCGCTTAACACTTATATGGTTAAACAACTGATTGCCAAAACCAAAGCGGCCAAATACTTAAAGGCTTTTCGGCAATTACCACCAGCCAACATTCAAGCCCTGATTGAAGTACTGCTGAATGTTTCAACCATGGTCAGTGAATTACCAGAAATTTTAGAGTTAGATATCAACCCCTTAATCGTAGATGAGCAGGGTGCAATCGCTGTAGATGCCCGTATCAAAGCCGAATTATGTAATCAACTTAGCCATTATGCGCACATGGCTATACATCCTTATCCTCATGAGCTCATTTCTAAATATCAATTAAGCAATGGCGTTAATATTTGTGTACGCCCCATACGCCCTGAAGATGCTGATTTAGAAACCAACTTTCATAGTCGCTTATCGGATCGGACTAAATACTTTCGTTTTAGGCAAGCCTTACACGAACTGACACCAGAAATGATCGTACGCTTTACGCAAATTGATTATGACCGAGAAATGGCTTTTATTGCTATTACCGAAGATGAACAAAAAACTACTGAACTGGCCGTAGGTCGATACTTAATTAATCCAGATGGTCAGTCAGTCGAATTTGCACTAGTTGTGGCTGATGATTGCCATAGTTTAGGCATAGGCACGCGCTTAATGACCTGCTTAATGCAATCTGCTAAAGCTAAAGGCATGTTGTTTTTTGAAGGCGAAGTACTAGCCATTAATCAACCCATGTTATCGTTAGTGACCAAGCTAGGTTTCAGCATAGAAGCCATCGCACACGATCAAGACATCGTGCGCGTGGTGAAAGATTTAAGACTGGCTTTATAAACACCTGTTGCAATAACAGCATCTAGGGATGCACCCCAATTTACTAGTGCGTTATTAAGCCGAGATCATTGTTGATTTTATCCCACCGCATAATTGTCGCTAGAGCTAAAGATTAATCTCAAGCCATCTGCAATGAGCTGTGCTGATAATTATTACAATGATGAGGAATGCGAGTATTAATAGGTATTTTTTGGAAGCTATAAATATTTCATACATCATTACCAACAATTACTAGGGAGCCTAGTACCTGCTTGGTCCAAGCTCAGCGTGCCACATTGATCATAGGCTTGAGGACCTCCTACTATTGGAGTTGCATTTAAAATATAAGTGCTGGCAGTTGAGACAGAAGACAATAGATAATATGGTGAAGGATCACCAACTGGAATAGTTGCCAGACAATTAAGCACGCTTTGATTCGTAGGATAAGAATTACATACCGTATAATACTGCTCCATCGCATTGGCAAAACTCATTAATTTCCCCTGAGCATCGATACGTCTTGATTTCATAACACTAGCCTGATAACTAGGATAGGCAATACTCGTTAAAATCCCGATGATCGCTACTGTAATCATCAGCTCTATTAAGGTAAAACCTTCGCTTAATCGATTTGTCATAATCTTTTCATATAAATTTATTAATAACCCTAGTATTGCCATTATTTCAATTGACGCCACGAACGTTTATTAGCACCGACTTCTGGCCAAGGCAATTGACCAAGTTGACCAGTTGAACTACTTAAATAAATACTTCCAGCAATTATGGTCGGTGTATAAATAATGCCTATAGCCGGATTGAAGACGCTAGGATTTTGTGGCACCTTATTAATCACCACAGGAATACCAAAAGGTGCAAAACTTGATTGACCACCACTGAGAGCCCCCACTGCAAATAAATTCGAAGTTCCCCCAGCGGTACATTGATTAGCACTCGGTATTAAAGTCGCAAACACCACCAAGCCACGAGTAACCAGCGGGGCACTCACCACTCGCTCACCTTGAGGAGTTGTGTATATCAAATCTAATGCCCAGCCCTTTTTTAAAGGGCTAGTTGCTATACAACCGACACTGCTGGTTACATAACAGACTGGATTTTTGGAAACAACGGCAATGGAATCAGTGGGCGAAGGGGGCGTAGGGGGCGTAGTGACTGGACAAGAATTAGTCAGCTTACAGCCTTCAAAATCAATCGTTTGTGGTTGTAACAGGGCACGATCGCTAATACTAGTGCCCTGATCCCACAAACCATAAAAACTTTGCACTTGTGAATTAGCACCTACGACATTATCACCTGGGGCAAAATACTGTCCTGTACCAAAATACACCATCCATCCGATATTATTTTGATCAGTACCCACACCACCTGAAGGCCCTACAGTAGGTTTAGCAGTAATAGCTTGCCTATTAGCCGCCGAACAACTGCCTGAGGTCGTACAGGCCACAAAAAATGGAGTAGTAGGTGTTGGATAACTACCTCCACTACCCGACAGATCAAACTTCCATAAGTTACCGTGTAAATCGCCTGCATAAATAGTATCAGCACTACGATCATTATTAGTATCAATCGCTATAGGAGATGACAAACCATTAACGGTTGTTAATCCACTCGTATCTGCACTAACGGTATCTATTTTTTGAATCAGGCAACCACTTTTAGCATCAATAATAAATAACACGGCATGGCCATTGACACTGTTATAACCATTGGCCGCTAGTACTACCCAATGTCCATCTTGCAACCTAACGACTAAAGGTTGACCTAGGGTATAACCTAAATCATTCACATCGTAATTACTACTAGATGCTCCCCATGCACTGCAATTAGTCACTACAGGCGGCGCAACATTAGTAAATTCCCACAGCACCTTGCTGGCACTAAAGTTAGCTGGGTCAGTTACATCCAGAGCAAATAGTGCTTTGCCCCCGGCACCGCTAGCACCTGCCAACAAAGTACGCCAGGTCGAAGTCGACGTATCATAAAAATCACCGACACCCGACATGCCATCGACATAAAATTGATGCACATAATTAGGTGAGGTCAGTTGACTCAATTTAGGAAAAAGTGCATTAGGTATATAAGCAAAGACTTCCTGCCCCCCCGTACTACTGGCATTAAATCCATGCAGCATACCGTCATTAGCTCCCGCATAAAGCATAGCGGTTCGATTAATATAAGCACTAGAATTTAAAAAAGTGCTGTAACTACTACCCTCAGTACCAGCCAAACTACCATAGCCATAATCCGTATCACTTACATAGACAGGCGCAGAATCAACTATGTCGCCTAATAAATTCGTTCTGTTTCTAAAAGTACCACCTTGTGCTTGCTCTTTATTCTGATCACCACTTAACCAAGCAGCTCTGTCAGAACCCTTGCTATCATTAACGCCTGATAAGGTATTTAAATAAGTTTGCTGCGTGGTCGTTAGATTGCCCCAAAGAAAATCCATGCCTCCTGATCCCGCAGCAGCACTGGGGTTAAAACTATAAATAGACCGACCATTACTAGTCAATAAAGATGAGGCTTCCCATAATTCAGGTGTTAAAATTGCACCTGTACTGGAATTAACTCTATAAGCTAACAGTTGTCCACTCCAATCAGTGGCATTATATTTAACCTGATAGATCAAGCTGCCGGTATTTAATTGTGTAGAGTTAGCCGCCACTGAAGCTGCTGAATTAGAACTACTTAAAATACTTTGAAGTATACTATCCAAAGCACTGACCAAGGTTGGGTAGTCGGATGCTGAATAAGAAACCCCAGTCCCTCCCGCAGCTGCAACAGCATCTAAGGGCCCCGCTTGAGCTGTTGAACCAAAACCCACCACATAAGTTTTCACTCCTGTAGCTAATAAATTTGCGGCTTCGGTCGCTGCAGCATTAGTCGCTGTGGTACCTGGAGCCACACCATTAGGATCGATTACAATCTTGCCATTCGAGTCGGTATCGGGCAAACCATCTGTCACTAAAATAACATAATTTTTGCCACAAGAAAGTGGCAAGGGATAACTGGAAGCCGTATAGCCTTGCGCTGCATTACTTAAAGTCCCCGCAAAATACTTATTGGCTGTTTGTAAAGTACCTTGAATCGGAGTATTACCGGCATTTTTGATACCTGTCGTTGTACAAGCTGCATTTTGCGTACAAACCGCTGGTGTAGTTTGGGGCACATTACAAGCCAATAAATTCGTAATAGTAGCGCCTTGTGTTATATACAAGGGTGGTATTAGTGTACTATTCAAGGGTGCTATTGGCGTTTGTAAAAAACCCAGTCCTGGCGATTTTGAAGAAAAATACGCCGAACCTACAAAACTCCAAGCCATTTGTTTACCAAAGTTGGTTATACCTACGGCATTATCACTATCTGATGGTGTAAATCTATATTTTCCGATAGCTTGCGAATACCCAGTAGTACTAGGGGCATCTAATGTCCCCGTTTTTTTACTATAACAACTATACTCATTCCATGGATATGCATTAGTTCCATTTTCTCCCCGATTAAAACCATTAGGGTAACTTGCAATTGGCGTAGCATCGGCAGTCGTTGAATAACAAAAACCATAACCTTGGTTTTGAGAACTATAATAAGGTGATTGATAGTTATAATGAATATAGTTACCAAGACTCGTAGGATTTGGAATACGGTAAGTTTTTAGGAGGTCGTATCTAGGATAAATTGTTAGTGGGGTTGTTTGTTGAGGATAGTTGGTGGGGTTATAACTCACATCATATTCTGAATTATGAATATACCACGTCGATGGATTCGATAGCTGCTGATAAGTCATTAAACCCATATTAATAACGTCCGTATAGCTGGTAATCATGTTTTTTATGACAGATCTAGCAATTTCTGATTTGCTCGTTGGGCAATTACTGCCTGCAGCTCCGCCACTCGTGTCTTCATCCATACTATTGGAATTATCCAAGATAACCAATAAATTAGGTTGCCCAGAGGTAGTGAGTGATAGAGGTATCTGGGAAGGATCTGCATAAATAACTGGACAGGACAAAAAGATAATCAAACCGCCACAAAACACCCTAGACCATTGTTTACCTATTGCCTTTAGTGCTTTATAAGCATTGATGATTGAATCTAAACCGTTAAGTTTATTCATGACAAGACTCCGGATAAATGTATATTTGTTAAACCGCATTAAAGCCATGTGTAGCTTTATGGGCATGGAGGCACAACTACTACAGATTGTAAAACAACTACCGTATTAGTTGTGCCGCCCGTAGCCCTAACGGTGATTTTATAGGGTTTACATTTGATAACGATAATGTTGGTCCCTGTAACCACTGCATTACTTGCTGAAGGTGGTTGAAACTCTGGCAATTTTTGAATGATATAAACTGGGGGATTGTCATCAATACGGTTACCTAAACCGGTGACCGTAGGAACAGAGTGTGGTTCGCTACTCCAAAAAGTATCCGTTAGAATTGCGGTTGCAGTCGGGATAGGGTTAGGACTGTTTGGAATATCATCCAAATACAAGCCCCCCGTACCGGCAGGCGTAAATATAAGCGGCGGATTCGGAGGATCCAAAGTATTCTTAGCAGCTCTCAATTCAACTTCTGCCGTTTGAAAGGCTAGGTTTTTATCACGCAAATTACCAGCCATTTTTTCTTCTAAGGCCGTAGTTTGCATAGCAAACAAACCAATGATGGTCAGCAATAATAAGATAATTAAACTGATCACCAAAACTACACCTGCTTGAGTTTGGCAGCTATTTATCTGTCTACGGCGACTATGCTTATCAATAACTATGGACATTCGACGATATACCAAGCTTGAAGTTATAGCTTTCATGGCAAATGATTACGTAAGGCAATCGTGGTATTAAAGACGCGCCTGATTTTTCGATCTGCTGGAATAATGTTATTCGTTAAAACATTATTGACGTAGTAAGTGTAAGGTATCGGCTGGGGAGTCAAGTTATCGTCAAGAGTGACTGCCAAAAGACTGATGCGGATACTGACGACTCTACACATTTTCACTACGGAATTAGCCGTCACATAATAATTAGGGGCATAATCAGATGTTCCCTTAGAGCAGTCCATATTCATATCAGTATCTTCGCCATATAAAATCTGCATGTCTTGAATACCTTCAATCATGCCGTTATACATACGATTAGGATCACCCACTTGAGTAGGATCACCTACTTCACCTGTATCCTGCTGTAAAACGCTAGCGTTTATTTTGTAAGTGAGCGTTGAATTGGTGTATCTGTAACAATTAACTAAACTGGGACAGATATTTACAGTTAAACTAGGATCTGTTTTACAACAACTACTTGGAGTGCTGGCTGGTTTTTCACAATCCAAGGGAGGAGCAAGAACAAATAGATCAAAAACACCTTTCAACTTTATAGTGTCGGTTCCATCATCAATACCGTCCCCGGCAACGGCATTGTTATCTGTTCCATCAATATCTGTTATTGATGGAACAGAATTCAAACCACTAAGACAGCCCCAATAACCTGCAATACGAATATCACGCGCTAAAAAATCTAGGGCAATACGACCATTTTCTTGTAATCTTGCTAAACTGCTCTGCATTCGGTAGGTTTGCTGATTAGCTGAAAACATCTGCAGTATTCCACCCAATAGAAACAAGCCTATTAATAAGGCAATCATGATTTCCACTAGACTGAATCCCGCTTGCTTATTCATAATTTAAAACCAACGACAAAGGGTGGCAAAGAAACAGCACCACTCCGATCATCATCCCACCATATTTTAATGGCGTAAGTGCTACCAACTGGAACAGGTAGTACAAGTGGTATGTCACAACCAGCTGCTGCGTATGAAGCAGCTGAAAAGGCATCATTAGGAATAGGGGTAGGAGTACTGTCCAAACATACAATACCTTGTCCACTAGGCAAGGTAGTAACCAATGCGAGATTCCATTCGTAGAGATCATTTTGCGCCATGACATTAGATGGACATAATGTGCTAACAGCCACGCAGTTGGCTTGAACGAGAGTGTTAACCGGAAGCATGGAAATATAAACGGATAACCCATTGGGCGTATTATTGGCACGCATTCTATCCGCCAAGTCAAAAGCCAGTTCTGTAGCCACACTACGATTGTATGCACTTTGAGCATTTTTTAGTCTAGTGGCTTGTAATCCAGCCAACCCCAATAAACCAACCGCCAACACTAACATGGCTATTAATACTTCAATTAAGGTAAATCCAGTATTTTTATTCATGGCTTCAAAAAGGTGATACCGTACACGATATAATTTCCGTGCCATTTTCTTTTTCAGGAATTCTATTATTATTACTATCAATTCCCATATGAGGCCTACCGCTGAAGTTAACAGTAATCAATTTTGACGTGTTTGCTTCTGGGACATTATTACCATCACTGTTATCACAGACAACAAAACTACCTATGCTGTTACTAATACCTAAAGGTGTATAGCGTATAAAATTGGTAAAGTTGTTATTGCCACGTAAAGTGTAAGAAGGCTGTAGTTCTGCATAGGTTCTAATTAACTCATCACCCACGTCAAATTTGCCATCGTCATCTATATCGGTAAATACATCCCAACCTTTTTCCCAATTGACTCCAGCACCAATTTTTGTATAAGAATTATTATCAACCTTACGCACAGTAACTGATATACCACGCCTAACCGCCTCACTACGCGCCAAATTTAAAGCGCCTACCAAATCATTGGCATAACTGGTTAAGCGACTACTCGTAATGATTGAGTTAAAACTGGGTATGGCTATGGTCACTAATATGCCGGCTATGGCCATGGTCATGACTAACTCTATAAGAGTAAAAGCTTGAGTATTAAATGAGTACTTAGGCATAGTCTGTAATGTAATCGTGTATTTTTGGTTACGAATAGTTGAAACTTGTGCGTTAAACTTTTTTGATTTGTTGCATAGACTATAGAAAACACCTAGTCCGCACAATTAGTAGTAATACCCATAAAACAGCTTATGTTAGAAATAATAAGGGGGAAATGAGTTTATAAATTGGCTGTCACCTTAAAGCGGGACATTTTGAAGTTAAGTCTAGTGTAATAGGATGTGCCGACGAAGGAGGCGCATCAATCGAGTCAAACGTTGATGCGCTTCGTTCCTCAGCACATCCTATAGTTATTTTACAAAGTATTAGCTGAAGCTATTACACTCCAGCGTTGGAAGAATCAGTGCTTTAAGCTAACCAGCCCCAATGAACAGCTAACCATAAAACTCCGCCTGCAAAGATGCCGGCCAGTACATCATCTATCATAATGCCAAAACCACCTTGCACATGTTGATCTAGCCATTTAATCGGCCAAGGTTTGACTATATCGAATAACCTAAACAAAACAAATCCTGCAAGGGCTATTTGCCAGCTAAAAGGTACTAGCCACATGGTGATCAAGTAACCCGCCACTTCATCCCAAACGATGCCGCCAAAGTCATGCTCACCTAATTTATCTGCCGCCTGCCCGCAGATCCAGATACCTATTACTGTGATGATAATGGTTAATAGACTATAGATGGGCAAGCCCGTTAAAACTAATAACAGATAAACGGGTATAGCCGCCACTGTGCCACAAGTGCCGGGTGCTTTTTTAGCCAAACCAGAACCAAAACCGAAAGCCAAAAACAACACTGGATCAGTCATGATCTGCTTAGGCGTTAGTTTATTTTTACCATAGTGGGTATTAAGAAAAATGCTCATAACCTTTACTTGTTAAGGATTGCAATAGACCTGATTTATACAGGCGTAACTTTGGCAAAGCTTCAATAACACCAATTTTTGTACACGGCATTGTCAGTAAAGCGGCTTTTTCTGGACTGATTGTAAAGCATAATTCATAGTCATCACCTGCAATCAAGGGCAGTGACCAATCGCCCGTCTCTTTAATATAGGAATGAACCGCTTCGGACAAGGGCAGCAACTCCCAATCCAATCTTGCACCGACCTGACTTTGTTCTAGAATATGATCTAAATCAGCCAGCAAACCATCGGAAATATCGATGCAGGCATTAGCAATATGGAGTAAAGCTAAACCGGCTGGTACTTGAGGATTAGGCTTATTAAAGCGCGCTAAGGCAGATTCAGTATGAACCTGACTACAGACATAACCTTGCTTGATTTTTAAACCAAGTCCAGCATCGCCTATAGTGCCAGTCAAATAAATATAATCACCTACTTGAGCGGTTGAGCGCCGCAATGCCTTGCCTTTAGGTACTAAACCCAAGGCTTGCACCGTCAGCGTTAACGGCCCAGAGGTGGTATCGCCACCTATTAAATCGACTGAATGCTGTTCTGCTAGACTCAAAAAGCCTTTAGAGAAAGCTGCCAACCAAACCTCATCAACCTTTGGCAAGGTTAAAGCTAAAGTCACGGAAAGTGGCTGTGCACCCATACTAGCTAAATCACTTAAATTAACCGCTAATAATTTATGCCCTAATTGCTCAGGATCAGCGTCGGCAAAAAAATGTACGTTTTCAACCATGGTATCGGTTGTTATGGCTAACTGATAACCATCTGGCACCGACAATAAGGCACAATCATCACCTATACCTAAATCCGTTAAAGGATTTTTTACCCGCTGCTGGGTAAAGAAGCGCTGGATAAGAGAGAATTCAGTTAACGTTTGCATGCGCCTATTAAATTAAGATTTTTTGTTTTATTTTTTCATCGTTCCCACGCTCTGCGTGGGAACGCCGCTGGTGACGCTCTGCGTCACGCATCGCTGGAGCGATGCAGGATGCATTCCCACGCAGAGCGTGGGAACGATAAGACCTAATACCTAAAGATATAAGCCTATCATTTAGCAGCTTGCGTCTTGGCTTTAATTTCTACGGCACGGTTCTTCTGAGCTATTTTATCCAAAATACCATTCACATACTTATGACTGCCATCGGCACCAAAATATTTAGCTAGATTAATGGCTTCATTTAAGATTACTCGATAAGGCATATCTAAGCGGTGCAGTAATTCATAAGCACCTATTCTTAAAATGGCTCGTTCAACAGGATCAACCATATCCACAGGTCGATCAACGAACTCATTCAAGGCTTCATCTATATCGCTCAAATTTTTAGGGACACCATGAAATAGCTCCGTAAAATAACTCTTTTGCACATCCTTTAAACGTTCTTCTTCTACAAACTGACGTTCAATTTCAACAAGACTTTGTCCTGTCATTTGCCACTGATATAAAGCTTGAACAGCTGTTTTACGGGCATTAGTACGCGCTTGACTCATTAGGCTTCCAAGTTAGCAAATAAACTAACCATCTCTATGGCTGACATAGCAGCTTCTGCGCCTTTATTACCGGCTTTAGTACCTGCTCGCTCGATAGCTTGCTCAATACTATCAACGGTTAACACACCAAAACTGACCGGTACATTATATTGTAATGAAACAGTAGCCAAACCTTTAACACACTCACCAGCCACATATTCAAAATGAGGTGTGCCACCACGTATAACAGCGCCTAAGGCGATAATGGCATCATATTTTTTAGTTGCAGCAATGCGTTGTACCACCATGGGTAATTCAAAAGCACCGGGTGCTTTAACTAAATGGATATTAGCCTTATCCGCACCGTGGCGCACTAACGCATCTATAGCACCGCCTTCTAATTGTTCAACGATAAAACTATTAAAACGGGAGGCAACGATACAAAACTTACCGCCTTTTACTAATAAATTTCCTTCAAACATTTTTATTGCTGACATTCACTTTCCTACTTTAAATTACTAAAACTCTGTTAAAGCGCTGGTTATTATTAACCAACGTGCTCTGACACCTCTAAATCAAATCCCGACAAACCCACATATTTTTTCTGAGTGCCTAACACTTTCAGTTTATGCACACCTAAATCAGCTAAAATTCTTGCACCGGTACCGGTGGTGCGCCAGTCGGTGGCAAGTATTGACTGATCAGTATTGATCACGCCATGATCTTCTAATTGGTATTGATGTATTAATTCTACTAATGATTTATTGTCTTCATTCTGTCTAATCACCACTAAAACGCCACAACCGGCTTCAGCAATCTTTTCCATAGCAGATCGAATAGTAATACTGCAATCATTCCGTTTCGATGAAAAGACATCTTCAAGCAGATTCTTGGCATGAACTCTGACTAAAACAGGTGTATCACCTGAAACATGACCCATAACTAAGGCTAAGTGTACGTT
>CAMDOP010000014.1 GCA_945903675.1 Crenothrix polyspora | reverse complement strand
GATTAATTACATTTGCGGTAGCAGTATTAATTCCAGTGCTGGTTACATGGCAATACCAAGATGGGCGTATTGGTGGCTCAATTTCCTTTAGTTCTTATGCTGCAGCTTTAAAAATTATAGACTGCATGAAGGCTACTCAATCTTCATTAGAGCCGATTAATAGTTATTGGATAGAAAGCAATGCTCCAGAATTAACCTTTAAACGGCTGTTATAAAGATCATTGCAACTATCGGCTACTACCTTGACGACTACAATTGTCCACCGACGCCTTTTACTAACTGATGTTACGCAGCCATTCAGCGGTTTAAAAAAATAATGAAGTCGCTGTCGCGACGGTTTTTTTAATCGGGTATTCGCACCCTAGGGCGAGATACTTTCTTTTGCGCAGCCTTTAGAAAGTATCCAAAGAAAAGGCGGCTCGATTGCAGCAATTTCCTGTGCTCCTCGGTTTTGTCGGGCTAATCCCAACAAAACCAGCGGTGCTAGTCGCGGCAAACGAGAGTAAAAACGACGTTACTGCGTAACGTCAGTTATTAAAAGCGGGACGGTTTGAGAGCAGGCGAAAGGCACAGGGCGAAAGATTAAGTTGCCAGCGCTAATAAAGCAGTTTCAACGCTACTTGTGTTTAGGTCTACGTGCTCCGATATAATGCTTTTGCCAATATTGATTTTTAAGGCTAGATACTAGAACTTTTCCGGTCTTTTGACTGGGCGCGTGGATGAACTTATCGTTGTTGATGTATATACCCACATGAGAAAGCGATTGCTCGTCGGTATTGAAAAACACTAAGTCGCCAGAAATAATGTCATCCTTTGGGATTTCCGGTAAATAACTCGCCATATCCTTTACAGTGCGCGGTAAGTTGATGCCTTGTTTTTGATAAACATATTTAACAAAACCACTGCAATCAAAGCCTTCTTCTGGCGAGGCTTTGCCATAACGATAGGGTGTGCCTTGAAGGCTAAGAGCCAGATTCGTTGCAGGTGATATTTGGGTGCTAGGTTTTATTTCGGGTGTGGTGGCGCAACCGGAAAGTAAGCTTAGGGTGATGACTAACAAAAAGCCTATAACCGTATTGTTTATCTTAAAAGTCCTATTATTAGAGCTTAGAATAAATGGGTTATTTATATTTGCTATTGCTATGTTCATGGGTTTATTAGCTTAACCACTGTTTCTGAAGTTTATCTTTATTTAAGGCTAGCCACTGTAAAGCTATAATCGGAATCGCTGATTCGATTTCATTATTTTCTAGCATTAGATAGGCGTCTTTAAAATTTACTGCTCGTACTAAAATATCTTCGTCTTCATGGTCTAAGCCATGTATGCCGCCTACTTGAGAGCTGTCAATTTTGCCACAAAACAAAGTGATGCGTTCGGAGCAGCCACCGGGAGTCGTATAGAATTCATTTATGACCATTAATTCTTGGATGTCACAACCCGCTTCTTCCATAGATTCTCGGTAGGCTACTTCTATAGCCGTTTCACCTTCTTCGATGCCACCTGCAACAATTTCGACTAGCCAAGCTCTATCGGGTTGTATTATAGCCCCCGCCCTAAATTGCTCGATTAATACCACTTGGTCGGTATGCGGATCATAGAGTAAAACCGCTACAGCGCTACCACGTACGAATAATTCACGGCTAATTTCTGCGCTCCAGCCACCGGCATAGAGTGTGTGTTTTAAACGATATTTTTCCATGCGGAAAAAGCCGTTATAAAGAATTTCTTTGTCTAGGATTTCAAATTCTTTACTCATGGCTTACCTTGATAAGATACTTTATAGATAACGCCTAGCTTGTCATCACTAATTAATAGACTACCATTCGGGAGCGTTAAAATGTCTACTGGTCTGCCCAATACCTCGCCGTCTTTGTTAAGCCAGCCGCTGATAAAATCTTGTTCTGAAATAGCCTGTTCGTGGTTAAATTTAACTAAAGCCACACGGTAACCTTGAGGTTCGGTACGATTCCAAGAGCCATGCTGAGCAACAAATAACTGGTTTTTATATTCTGCAGGAAACTGTTGTCCTTGATAAAAACGTAGGCCTAAAGGTGCGATATGGGCTTTAAATTTCCAGGCCGGTGGCGTAAAGTCTTTGCATTTTTTATCCACCCCAAATTCAGGGTCTGGTATGTCACCACCATGGCAGTAGGGATAGCCGAAATGCTCGCCTTTAGTAGACCAATGGTTGAGTTCGTCGGGTGGACTATCATCGCCTAAATAATCACGACCGTTATCGGTAAAAAATAAGGCTTGAGTGTCTGGTTGCCAATCAAAACCGACGGTATTTCTGATGCCATGAGCGATGACTTCAAATTGACTACCATCGGCATTAAGACGAACCAAAGAAGCGTAGATGTCTTTGTCGGGCTTACAAATATTGCAGGGTGCACCAACGGCGGTGTAGAGCTTATTATCAGGGCCAAAGCGCAGGTATTTCCAGCCATGATGGATGTCTGTTGGGAATTGATCGAAGACGATAGAGGGCTTGGGTGGCTGACTGAGTTGCTGAGTAATATGGTCAAAGCGAATGATGCGACTAATTTCAGCAACATATAGACTATTATCTTTGTAGGCTACGCCATTGGGCATAGTTAACTTTTCAGCAATTATATAGCGCTGTTCGGCGATACCATCCTGATCTTTATCTTGTATTGCGTAAACTTTACCTTCGCGTCCGCTGCCGACAAAAACAACGCCATTATCACCTAAGGCTAAACTGCGAGCATTAGGAACATTGTCAGCATAAATTGAGATGGAAAAACCGGCGGGTAAATGCAGTTGTTTTAGCAGTTCTTGAGGCGTACTGGAGTTTGCAAAGCTTAAACTGGTGCTAAAAAACAGCGCGGAAAGTAACGTGGTTTTAAAAAAAATCATAATGATGACCTTTGAAGTAAACTTTTACTTATATTATCATTCTTATGCGGGTTGGAATGTGTTATTTAGTCCCCATAACAGAACGAACTTATACTTAACTGAGGTTATCACCATGATGCGAATATTTCTTTTTCTAGCGACCAATCTTGCCATCATGGCCGCTATCAGTATTATCTTCAATGTTCTAGGGCTAGGTAGTGTTTTAGATGCTCAAGGCGTTGATCTCAATCTTAATGCTTTATTAGTGATGTCAGCCATCATCGGTATGACAGGGTCCGTTATTTCTTTGGCAATGTCTAAATGGTCGGCCAAGCAATCAATGGGCGTACAGGTTATTACGCAAGCACAAAATCAGACTGAACGTTGGCTGCTGGATATCGTTGCAAAACAGGCGGGGTTGGCAGGTATTGATATGCCTGAAGTAGGTATTTTTCAAACGCCAGAAGCGAATGCCTTTGCTACAGGTATGAATAGAAATAGTGCCTTGGTGGCAGTGAGTACTGGATTATTACAAAACATGAATGCCGATGAAGTGGAAGCGGTTATCGGTCATGAAATAACGCACGTAGCAAACGGTGATATGATTACTATGGCTTTAATGCAAGGCGTGGTAAACACCTTTGTCTACTTTTTTGCGACCATTATCGGTCATGTGGTTGATCGAATTATTCTGCAAAATGAACGAGGGCAGGGTATGGGATATTATATTACCCAAATGGCAGCACAGATTGTTTTAGGATTTTTGGCCTCGATGTTAGTCATGTGGTTTTCTCGCTATAGAGAGTTTAAAGCCGATGCCGGTGGTGCGAAATTAGCAGGACGTGACAAAATGATAGCTGCGCTACGTGCGTTGCAACGCGGACAAGAAGATCAAGATTTACCTGGGCATCTAGCTGCTTTTGGTATTAATGGCGGTGGTATGGGAGGCTTATTTATGAGTCATCCGCCTTTAGAAGAGCGTATTGCTGCTTTACAAAACCAACGCTAATCCTCATCTTAATGTAGAGGCGCAATTAATAGCGGCTCTACATTATTAATTGATGTTACGTAGCCATTCAGTGGTTTATAAAAAAAATAATGAGGTCGCTATCGCGACGGTTTTTTGTATCGGGTATTCGCACCCGAAGGCGAGATACTTTCTTTTGCTCCGCCAAAAGAAAGTATCCAAAGAAAAGGCGGCTCGGTTGCCGCTTTCTCCTGCGCTCCTCGATTTTGTCGGGGGTCGGTAGAGAGGGCGTCCTGCCCTCCTACCGACGCGCGGCATCCATGCCGCGCCCCTTCGGGCTAATCCCGACAAAACCTGCGGTGCTCGGCGCGGCAAACGAGAGTATAGCGACGTTACAGCGTAATGTCAGATATTGAAAAATAATTTTCTATTTAAAGTCATTAACTAGGGAAACCTTATGTCCATTAAACGTCCAGTCGTCTTATCTTTTTCAGGTCATGATCCTAGTGGTGGTGCGGGTATACAAGCCGACATTGAGACCATGGTCAGCCATCAATGCCATTCTGCCAGTATTATCACGACGTTGACCGAACAAGATACTAGTAATGTTAAAAAGCTAATTCCACAAAGCTCGGGAGCTATTATTAGTCAGGCGAATACTCTGTTAAATGATTTGTCGGTTGATGTCTTTAAGGTTGGTTTAATTGGCCATCATGAAACCGCTTTAGCAATATATTCAATATTAAAACAGTATCCGCATATCCCTGTGGTATTAGACCCGGTGTTAGCCGCCGGTGGCGGTGCAGATTTATCTAATGAGCGCTTAATTGGAACGATTGTTGATTTATTATTACCTTGTACGAAGGTGTTAATACCGAATAGCGAAGAAGCACGTAAATTAACGGGTCTTAACGATTTAGAAGACTGTGGTCTCGCCTTGTTAGAGTTAGGCTGTGAGTATGTGTTGATTACCGGTACCCACGAAGATACGCCGTCTGTGAGCAATCAGTTATTTCATGATAATCGTTGCTGGGAGACTTATACTTGGGATCGATTACCCGCAAGTTATCATGGCTCAGGCTGTACCTTGGCAGCCAGTGTAGCAGCATTACTCGCTCATGGCTTAGATCCTATACAAGCGGTTATGGAAGCTCAGGAATATACGTGGAATTCATTAAGCAGTGCTTATCAACCGGGTAAGGGACAACATAATCCGAATCGATTTTTTTGGATGGAAGAAGAGTCATGAACTTTCCTAGCAGTGGCTTGTATGCCATTACCCAAACAGAGCATAAATCCCTCGACACCATAGTAATTGAAGTTGAGGCAGCACTTAGAGGCGGTGCAGTAGTCGTGCAATACCGAGATAAGCTGCCGCGAGACGCAGACCACTTGGCGAGTCAGTTGCTTAAGCTTTGTAAGCAGTATAAGGTGCCCTTGTTGATTAATGATAATGTGGAGCTAGCATTAAGGGTAGGTGCTGATGGTGTGCATATCGGTAGAGAGGATGGTTCTATAGAGCGGGCGCGTCAGCGTTTAGGTAAGCATGCTATTCTTGGTGTATCCTGTTATGACTCTGTTGAGCATGCGCAGCAGGCTCAAGCTCAGGGTGCGACTTATGTCGCTTTTGGACGTTTTTTTCCTTCTTCATCAAAGCCCTTAGCATTACCAGCAAGTCTTGAAACTTTACGCCTTGCAAAGCAAGCACTCACTATTCCGATTGTCGCTATAGGTGGCATACTTCCTGAAAATGGCGCGATATTAATAGAGGCCGGTGCAGATATGTTAGCGGTTATAGGTGGGCTTTTTGATGAGCAGCCTGAGCAGGCGGCAAGGACTTACCAAGCATTATTTGAGCGCTTCACATTAACATTTGACCTATAGAAAATGAGCCCAAATAAACAAGGATAAAATAGACGGCCGATATAGCAAAGCTGGCAGAAAGGTTGATAGATAGAGTTGTTCTAAAAATATAGGCTATCAATGCGAGTTCCCAGATAAACAACAGCCCTAATACATAATAGCTGAGTAAGTATTGATTGAGTGTCAGCCAGACTAAAATTGGGATGATAAAAAGTGAGACGATATTGCTACACAGGAGAACAGCCGTCGTAGTTTGCACATAGGCATATAAGGTTTTGTTGAGATAAAGTATAAAGCCAATAAATAGTAGTGTAAACGCCGTCTCAAAACTCACTTCAAGGAATGACTCGAAAGGATCATCCGTCATATTAGTTTGAATGAGAAATTCGACAACATAAAAGAACGCTAGATTTTGTTTAAAAAAAGCTGTTGATCTAGTAAGTTCTAGTGGATTATGTTTAAGCCAGCATAAAGGTAAAAACTGCCTTAAAATATCAATAGATAACATGGGCTGTCGCGTATATCATGCAAGTTATAGACATTATATGTTTTTAAATTCAGTAAAGATTAATGAGGCGTTTCTTCATAATCACTAAAATCATCATTTAAAGATTGTACTAGCTCTTTAGTTTTATTCGTTAATTGCATTAATCGAGCTTTAGTGTCTTTGTTCCAGCCCGTAGGTTCGCTAATGGGTAAAAGCATGCGGGTTGTGGTTAAATTTATTTCAAAAAGATTAGCTAAGTTTTCCATAAGATGCAGCTCTTTTTGTCGTAAATTAAGTTTTTTGATAATAAATTTTGCATGTAATTTACAGATCAATAAATGCGTCGGAACTAAAGTCGCAAATAATAGAACAAGTATGACTGGGCCAATAATAGGGTCAAACAAAAAGTCTAAAACACCAAACTCAATCTCTGCAAATACGGCGAGAATGGCAATAAAACTGACAATAAATAGAGTAGTAATATTGGCTCGTTCTTTCCATATTGCAATACCTTTTTTAACTTCAGGTATGACTACATTTTCGATATCACGGATATTTTTTTCTAAAGCATCTAATACGCGATAAGTCCGGTCAGTATTAACATTCGCTAAGCGCTCATCGATTTGAAAGAAATCAGCTTGATGATTAGGGTTAATGTTATTTTGCATAGTCGGCATAATAATAAACTGCCCAGTATTTAAACCCAATGCTAAGAGTTTACGTTGCCATGAACTAATGATTTCATTGGTTTTAGCAGGATTAAGTGCGGCTAAAGGCTCATCGATTAAATAAATAAACTTATTGGAATCTTGTTGGCTGATGATCTGCTGTATTAATTCATTCTGCATCATCGATGTGCTTTCAAAGACATCAGAAAAAACAAAAACGAGATCAGCGCAGTCCATGCTTTTTTTGGATAGTAACGAATGAATAGGATTTAAAGTTTCGGCACTAATAGTAGGCGTATCTATAAAAACCTTACCTTTTAATCGCTCACAGTTAATGGTTTTTAATTCTAGGTAGGAGTTAACATGATCTCCTTCACCTTTAAGTAATTGCTCTATTTGACTACTGATTTGATAAAAAGGGTATCTAGGATCTACATCCAGAGCCGTGCCTGGTAAAGTGGCTGCATGGGCTTGGCTATTATGCAATAACACAGAAAACTTTTGATTGAATACCTGTGAACCAGAAGGTAGTTGCTGAGCATTCGTGAGATAACTATTAAGAAAACGAGATTTAGCGCTGGAATTGCCACTAATAAGACTAATAATAGGCCACCAAGAATTCTTATTGGCAGTAGTTTCATCAAGGCTTATAAGGCCAAGATCAAATTCTATTTGGTCAAGATCATGAAAAACTTTTGCTGATTTTAGCAATACTGGGTTGTCATTAGCGAAATGTTTTTCTAGATTAATAAGGTATTTGCTCGCTGTCTTTTCAGTCATCAGTTTGACCCCGCATGTTATGGATTTTAATATAAAAGTTGTGCGAGTATACACCTAGCGATGCTCTGTTAATACAAAAAACAGGGTAAAAGTAAGAGCGAGGGACTGAAATAACAACAGCAGATAAAAAGAGGTTATTTATTTATGCCAGGCAGATAAAACAAATTTGTAGTATATTTGGCAGCTTTTCAAGTGGTATACCAAATCGAATGATTAAAAAAGAGTCGCGCTTTTTAAGTTTCACACCGTTCCTAATATTGATTATCGTCTGTTTGTTATCAGGCTGTACTTCTGTCTTATGTGGTCGTTATGGTGAGTATGGTCAGACTAAAGCAGAATTTACGCAGTATGTAGAAACCGTCTTTAAAATGCAAAATAGCATGACTAGTGAAATGATGGCTATTACTGATGCCAATGCCAATGCGGATTTAGTGCAAGCAGATCAAAAAATGCAGGAGGTTTGCGCACCTTTGAATGAATATGCGGTTCGCGAGGTGGATAAGTTAAATATCGCTATTTCTTTGCTAAGACGCGTTGAAGAAGCGGCAGTAGCTTGTGAAAAAGCGGCTCAAAAAGTCCAGACTTTATTAGCGCATCAATAAGCCTATAAACGTTAACCAAGGTGTACTTGGCTAACGTGGTGAGCAAATTGTTATTTTTTATTGAAATAATAATAGCCGCCAAACTTTCCTTTTAGCGTCATTGTTTGGTCATTTTTTTCAACTAATGAAAATACATCGAATCGGCTGTTACCTACCAAAGAAATTTTCAATTTCCCTTCTTCTATTTCATAATTAACCGGTGGCTGGTCATAATATTTGCCTTCACGAGGTATGTGCAAAATTGTGACTTTACCGTCTTTAAATACCCAAGTGTCTTCACGTGTGACGGTTTGTTTATCGGTTAATGAGTTGGTTGTGTGCTGAAGTTTCCAAGTACCTTGTATTTCTTCTTTAGCTTTAAGCTCAATATCTGCGTTTACAGTACTAGCGACTAGCGATAAGCCTAATAATAAAGCCAGAGTAACTACATTTGTTTTTTTCATGATCATTCCTAAGTTTTAGTAAAGAGGACAACGGCGAGTGAAAGTCACTCAGGTAAGCGTTGCTAGCTTAAATGATCGGCTCACCCCGAGCAAGCTTGGGTAATTTACCCTCCAATCCCATGGCGCTACGCATGACTTTGTTTTTAGCAGGTAATAACCGTTCAGCTAGACCTAAGCCTAAGTTTCTGATGAGTTTTATAGGCAGTATTTCATTACTAAATACTTGATAGAAAACATCCATCACGGTCATCATTTTAAGATTTTCATTGCGACGCAGTTGCTCATAGCGTTTTAAAACACTTAAATCACCTAGCGCTAAGCCTTTTTTTGCAGCATCGACCAGCACTTCGCCTAAAGCAGCCGCATCGAGTAACCCAATATTAACGCCTTGACCGGCGAGTGGGTTAATCATATGTGCGGCATCTCCGACCAATACAACGCCCTGTTTAACATAGTTTTGAGCATGTTGACGTTTGAGTGGAAAGCTGGCGACACCCAATACTTTATTTACTTGGCCTAGACAGTTAGGAAACGCACTGAGCAATTCATCCTTGAGGGCTTCGTAGCTTAGGCTTTTTAAACGCCTAACTTCGTCAGGTGAGTTATACCAGACGATAGAGCCATAATGTCCCGTTAAAGGCAAAAAGGCCTGAGGGCCACTGGGTAAAAAACGTTGCCAAGTAATATCTTGCTGCTCGTAGGCGGTTTCTATATAGATAACTAGCGCGTGTTGTTTGTAATCCCAACTGGTTACGCCTAGTCCTACTATTTGTCTGACCCGTGATTGACCGCCATCAGCTGCCACTAATACTTTGCTAGACAGCTGTCGTCCATCTTCTAATTCTAGTAAGCTGTCTTCGCCTACGGAATAGTTGATTTTAGTTATGGTGCTGGGGCAAATTAGTTCAATATTGTCAAATTCTTGTAAGCGATCTAAGAGTGCAAGTTGAGTAATTCTGTTTTCAACAATATAGCCCAGTTCGGGATAATTGATATCGTCACTGCAAAACTCAGTATCTCCAGCTGTTTCCCAAACACGCATGCGTTTAAAGGGACAAAAGCGTCTAGCAACGATACCGTCCCAGGCTCCTACGGTGTCTAGTATGTTTTTGGAAGCAATACTCAGGGCTGAAACGCGTAAGTCATGAGCTTGTTCAGCACTAAAAGCTTGGGGCAGAGTGCTTTCGATCACTGCAACTTTGAGTGAGCTATTGCCTAAGCTACAAGCTACCGCTGAGCCTACCATGCCGCCGCCGACAATAACGACATCAAATTTTTCTATCATGAGCAATTTATCCTCTCGGCATTTATGTTAGCTTGTAATATTTGTTGGCGCTCCAGCTTAGCGGCTCGTTTGGCGACTAAGGCTTTAGCGGCATCGGCACCAATATGGGCTTCACCCCGCTGTTTAGCTAAGGCCATTTGTTTTTCTCGTTCCATAAAGCGAGTTTTCTGTAAGTCAGTGGCTTTATCATAACAATGCGGACAGCTTACGCCTTGCTGATATTTGACATTAGCTTTATCTGCTTCGGTAATCGGTAAGCGACAGGCATTGCATTGGTCGTACTGACCTTTTTCAAGCTGCAGGTTGACGGTCACGCGCTCATCAAATACAAAACACTCGCCTTCCCATAAGGTTTCTTGAGCTGGCACCACTTCCAAGTATTTTAAAATACCACCTTTTAGATGATAGACCTCATCAAAGCCTTGTTCTTTAAGATAAGCGGTGGATTTTTCACAGCGAATGCCGCCCGTGCAAAACATAGCAATCTTTTTATGTTTGTTAGGGTCAAGGTTATCTTTAACATAACGAGGAAAATCTCTAAAGCTTTCGGTATTAGGATTGAGCGCGTTCTTAAACGTACCGACTTGATATTCATAGTCATTACGCGTATCTACGACGATAACATCAGGATCGGAAATAAGTTGATTCCAATCTTCAGGCGCTACATAAGTGCCCACTACGCGCTTAGGATCGATGCCCTCTATGCCTAGTGTAACGATTTCTTTTTTAAGTTTAACTTTGGCACGATTAAAGGGCAGGATGTCGGTAAATGATTCTTTGTGATCGATATCCGATAAGCGTGTATCTTGACGTAACCAATTAAGTACATTGTCTATACCGCCCCGTGAGCCGGCAATCGTGCCATTAATGCCCTCATTAGCCAATAATAAGGTGCCTCGCACTTGCTGAGCTTCCATGACCTCATGCAAGGGTTGACGTAAAGATTGAAAGTCATCCAAGGTGACAAATTTATATAAAGCACAAACAACTATCGTAGACATGTAAACCTCGTTGCGAACCAGAACGTAAAACTGGAGCAAAAAGAAAGCTATTATACGGCCAGCATTAGAATACCGCTAATTGTTGAAGGTTTAGTGACAACGCTATATTTAACGCTGAATAGTTACAATCTTTCGACAGTGCAGCAATCTCATTTAGTGAGCCAGCCATGCATAAAATGTTTAACAAGAATGAGTACAGTCGTTTCCACCTGTTTAATGTTGTCCATATCAGAAGTCGGACTTAAAGAAATGGCGCAAATACCATGTACGCCTGCAAAGAAAGCGAGAGCGGTTGTTTTTATTTCTAGGGCATCTAACTCGGGTTTTAGTTGCGCTAGCTGTAATTCAAATGGAGCATACACTTGGTTGATTTTGCTTTGATACCAATTAGGAATCACAGCGCCCGCTAATAAGCGATCATCAAAAATATAACGCCAGCGATTAAAGTTTTGAGCGCAATAATTCATATAAACTAAAGCTAAACTTTCCATCGTAGTTTCCGCTTCACTTAATAGTGTTTTCTGTAATTGCACAGCAATCTCATCAAAGGTTCGGGCATGGATGTGCATGACCAAATCAGCCATATTAGAGTAGACCATATAAAGACTACCAACCGTATAGCCTATTTCTTTTGCAATATGGCGTGCCTTTAATGCTGAGAAACCTTGCGTGATGACCACCTGTTCGGCAGCATCCAGTATCATGGTTTTTATTTCTTCTTGGCTATGTTCACTTCGTCTTGCCATGATAATAGAATGCTTTAGTGAGTTTTTAGAGTATCAAGATTATTTTGTGCACTAGGATGGCCTTGGTTAGCGGCTTGTTGGTATAGTTCCAAGGCCTTAGCTTCATCTTTAGTAACGCCTAAGCCATTTTCATAGAGATAGGCCAAATGATATTGGGCATCAGAATCGCCTGCTAAAGCTGCTCTTTGCAGTTTTGCTATAGCGTCTACTGAGCTAATCGGGGTTGCTGTATCGGTTTCTGGCTTATTGCTAAAGGGGTCTTGATCTTTACAAGCAGGCAATAACAGCATAAAGGCTAGGATCACAGTTATAGGTTTAATAACAGAGTAAGGTGCATTCATGAGTTAGCTCGCTTAAGACAGGGGCTCTAAGGCAGTAGAGCGGTTTATGACATTAATCAAACTTGAAGGCTCCTGTTAAGCCTTTAGCTTGAGCATCTCGGTCAGTCAGTGGTGCCAAGTTAAATCGGTCTTCAATCAGTTTAAGTATTGAGGTGGTATCGTAAGCGGTATGATCGACATAAGCTTTCTTTGCAAACGGCGATATGATGATAGCTGGAATACGTGTGCCAGGTCCCCAGCGATCAATTTTAGGAGGTGCTACATGATCCCAAAGGCCGCCGTATTCATCATAAGTAATAATGATAGCGGTGCTCGGCCAGATAGCACTGTTTTTAATCGTCTCAACTAATTCATGTACTTCTTGATCTGCTGCATCAATACTCGCATAACCGGGGTGCTGATTTTTATTACCGGCGGGTTTAAAGAAAGCCACCTGCGGAAAGTTGTTATTAAGATCAGTCAATAACTGAGCCTTATCTTTTAAATGTTCTGCTCTAGCGGTCGTGTCTGGTGCGTAGTTGCTATAAAACACAAAAGGCTGGTGATGGTATTGAAAGTTATCATCAGTCACACGACCAGTCACGGCATTATCCCAGCCGCCTGCATACCATGCCCAAGAGATATTCTTTTCAGATAAACGATCACCGATAGTCGCTTGAGTCTGTGCCGGCAATCTATTTTCAGGATGAGCCGTATTAAACGGTGGGTAATAGGGTTGTACAGTGCCAACTACATAACCATCTTCGGTGACGCTAGGGTCATTAGTGATCCTTCCTGTTTGTGGGTCGATTTTCCATGATTTAAGCTCACCTGGAGCCTCTTTAAATTCGGGCGTACAGCCACAAATCAACCATTGATGATTAAGGAAGGAGCCGCCAAAAGCGGCTTGAAAGAAATTATCGGCCAAGGTGTATTGCTTTGCATAATGCCATAAAGCAGAGTCAGCTAGATCGTAATGCCCCATGGCTAAGCCACCTGCGGAAGACAGTTGTGCAAAACGATCATTACGGCCGCCATTGATCTGCATTTGATGAACAAAAAATCGATGTGTTAAATCAGGGTGTGTTTCACCAGTCTTAACATAGCCTTCAATATTAAAAGGGCGGTTAGGTAGATTAGTCGGAAAGCGCTCATCTCGTTGCTTATTAACCATGACTGGCGGTAAGGTTTGATAAGGACGTCCGTAGGGGTCAACTTGTGGCAGCGCTTTGTTAGCCTGAGCTAAACCATTGGCGCCCGGAAAGTTGCCGAATAAACTATCGAAGCTACGATTTTCTAAGTATATAACCACAATGTGATCAAGTTTAGCCAAGCCTTTGGGAGCAGTTAAACCTAAACTCGGCAATAAGGCACTTAGAAAAACTAAAAGTGTTGCAGTACGAAATAGTTTCATTTGGAATGCTCTAGGCTAGGTTTAAAGATTAGTATCGTTCCCACGCTGAGATTGGGAACGATACTAACTAACATTGTTATAGGATGTTTCGAGTTGGTTTATTCTAAAGACTACAAATGACGACATAAAGTCAATGCACGTGAACTTTATCGATGCGTAATATGAGGCTCAAGCTTAGCAATATGACCTTGTTCATCGAAATAGACGGTCATCAGTTTGGAGTTTTTACATTGTTGTAAATCATCCTTTTCAACGTTATAAAAATCACATAGGTCTTTATCACTAACGACTTTCTGGGCTGCTGGTAAGGGTGGTTGTGAGCGTAAGGCTTTAGCGAAAATCCAGCATAACCAAAGTAAAGTCATCACCACTAAGGCTGCCATATAGATTTCCATGAGTTCTAACAGGCTTTTATAACCACCAAACCAACGCATCTCATTAATCATTTTCTTATCGCCCATTACCCAATTGCTTAGGGCGACTAAGGGAATCAATAAGTATATCCACATAACCCAGCATAGCAGCCAGACAAAGACGGCGCTGATACGTTTTTGGACGGTTTGCAGTTGCGGAGCATTAATAATATAGTCTTTCATTTGCTGCGCAAGCCTCTGTCTACGGTGACCCAAACGGCGCGTTGTCCGCGTTTCTTTTTAAGGGCGCGAATGGAGCCGACGATGGTGGTGCCTACGTTAATCATCCAATACACCAGCGGATACCAAACCATCCAATAATAATAGCGAGCCACACCACCGGTACGAGATTCGTAATGTGAGTCGATAAATAAACTCACACCAAATTGTATTAAACACGTTAGGCTGAGCAACATACTAGTCCAACTTGGACTTAGGTCATGTAAGGATTGGCGTGTAGATTCCGTAAATAACTCCAAAGGTGCAAACAGTAAATGCGCCAATATGAAAAAAGCCCAAATTATACTGATTAAACATTCGCCATAGAGTAGCCACATACCGCGTGATGACCAACGAAACAAAGCCGGAAAATAGCGTATTAGTACTTCAGTGCCACCTTGCGCCCAACGCGAACGTTGCTTCCATAAGCCTTCTAAAGACTCAGGCATCAATACCCAACACAAGGCATTAGGTTCAAAATAAATAGACCAGCCGGCTAGCTGTAATTTCCAGCTAATGTCGATATCTTCAGTGACCATATCGTTGCTCCAATAACCGACATCATGTAAGGCCGATTTGCGGAAGGCGGCAATTACCCCAGACACAGTAAAGATATGGCCATAAGAGCGTTGCGCACGTTTAATCATACCGACGATGGCTGAAAATTCACCGACTTGAATGCGACCTAGCAAGGTAGAGCGATTTCGGATGCGTGGATTGCCAGTCACGGCACCGACATTAGGATTATCTTGGAAGTGACGAACCATCCAAGCCACAGCTTCGGGGGCTAATAAAGCATCGCCATCAATACAAATTAGATACTCATGCTGTGCTAACAAAGCGCCGGCTCTTAAGCCCATGGCTTTGCCTTGATTAGTATGTAAGTTAATCACCCTTAGCTGAGTATGTTGTTCTGCTAATTCTTCTAAAATTTCTAGGGTGTTATCTTTACTACCATCATTAATGGCGATGATTTCAAAGTTGGGATATTTTTGTTTTAACAAAATACCTACGGTATCTCGCACATTATCGCCTTCGTTATAACAGGGGATGAGTATGGATACAGGTGGATAAGTTTTTAAGGCTGGCAAATGTTCGTTATTGCCGGGTTTGTGCCACTCGTAACGAAAATAAAAAATAATCGCGCCAAACATCCACACATAAGCCATAAATAATGGATAGTAATAAATGAACACCTCAATGCTGCCATCTAAGGGTTCCCATGCGGACATCCATTCAGTCCATTGGGTTTGAAAGGTTTCGATCAAGTTTAGCAAAAAGGGATTCATGTGTTGTGATAGTGGCTATATCGAGTAATAGTGGTGGTATTTGCTTAAAAGCTATGCTGATTATGGCATAAAAGGCAATGAGAAATGTTTTTGTAAGTCGCTTAAGCGAGGCTGATCGGTAAAAACATTGTCAGGATAATAACCGATATGTTGCACATTTAATTTTTTTAGTAACTCTAGTTGAGAGATAAACACCGGCATAGGGATTTTTTCTTGGGTTTTCCAGTTCATCGCTTGTAATTCAAATACGGTCTTTTTTAGCCCCTCAGGCTGTTGTGCCACTGTTTTAACTAATTGCGTGAGCCACTGGGTAGGGTTTTTAGCTTCTTCCATAAAAGGCATGGCTTCTATGGCCACATAATCATAATGCGCTAAGAAAGATTTAAAAGATTGCGCGTACCATTCTTCACTGTAGGGCTTTAATAAAGGTAGGGCATAAATATTTCTAGCCGTTTTAATGCCAGGTCTATAGATACGCACCCGATCAGCTAATTGATCAGTAAACTGATTAATTAATTCGGTTTTTTGTTGAGCCCAAGCCATACGTGTGGTGCTACTCGCATGGAGTTTATTGAAGTCCATCGGCAAGCCACCGACTTCTTTGGTGTAAGTCAAGGCCAAGGGCGAGACATCTTCAAAGTCCGATAAAATACCGTCGTCATGAAATAAAAGGCCATCAAAATTACAATGTTTGGCCAAGTCTTCATAAATGTCAGCCACAAATTGACGAGCTTCAGGATTAGCTGGCGATAAGCGCTTATAAATATGGCTGGAGGCTTGTGCTTTACCGTCACGCCATTCTTGCACATACCAGTCTTCAGGTATGTCACCTTGATAAGCCATAATCGGTAGCCAAGCATAGACTTTTACGCGCGCAACATTTTTTAATTGCCAAGCGACGCGGTTAAATAAATCTTGTCTGACGGGTAAATGACGATTAGGGAAATATAAAGCATCGGCATTGCCATCACCATCAGGATCTGCATAAGCCTGTAAATACACGGTATTAATACGCATATCTTTGATGCGTTGAATAATCAGATCCAAATTATGTTCAGTTTGTTCAGGATCTTTGTCATACAGATAATCCATATCCAAATGAGCTACACGTAATGGTCTTTGCGCACGCATTTTGCTGACGATTACTGCAAACTCATTCACATCAGGATCTTGAGCAATAATCAAACGTTTTAAGGCACTGATATCGGCAAAGGTATTAATGCCATCAACTAAGCCCATCGTAACGGGCATGCCTGCTTCCCGCGAAGCTTGTATGGCGATTTGATTATATTCACCATAAGGCCAGACCATGGCTTTAGGCCGAATGCCGACATGTTGTAGTATAAAGTCACTGCTTTTTAATAAAGCCTTATGAAGTCGGTTTTGATATTCTTCGTCGGTTTCATAGACCAGCATGGGGTCATCATAAATACGCGTGACGGCAGCAGCTTGGGTATTGCCTTGTGGATTTGCCAGTACTCCTTTATGTAAATCATAACTATGCGAGGCAATATCGACTAAGCCAGAATTCACCATATCTCTGATTTGATCCCAATTTAATAATGCTTTGCCGGCATCATAACTGCTAGGCTCGCCGTCCATCCATGCGCCTACTAGCGCAAGCGTGGCTGGATAATGGTGTTTCTTTAATAAAGGGAAGACACGCGTATAAAAACTTAAATAACCATCATCAAACGTTAAGACCACCGCTTTATCGGGTAAGGACGTTTTTCCTGTGGAAGCATCCAGCACGTTTTGTACGCTAACCAGATGGTAACCTTGTTTCTTTAACCAAGCCAAATGCTCTTCAAAGTGAACAATGCTGACATCGGTAGAATTAAACGGCCCGTCTGCACTGACGATGTCATGATAATTAAGGACTAAAAAGTTTTGTTCTTTAGCATGGACTAAGCCAAAGACTAAAAATAATGCTATCAAACAGCAGATTTTGTTGAGCATATATGTGACAGATACAGGGGAAGTAAGGCTCATGACATCCAAATTTAAAAAAACTTAAGCTAAGTAGCGACAATATTAACCGAAAAATCAGCGTATCAGTTGAATAATAAAAAGTGTATCAAAATATAAGTTGTTCAACACTCATGTAGTCATATATTTACACGGTTAATTTATTTCATCCGTTTATCATAAGCTTGCTGCAGCGCAAGCATTTTTCAAAATCTTTAGGTCATAAAAAACTAGAGTGATAGTTTAACTAAGTCGTATATTTGTTGAGCTATGCAGGCAGTCGTTTTGGCTGTAAATTGTTGCCTGTGAGCAGAAATTTAAAGTCTTTGAACTATGGAAGAGATCACTAGCTTGTTCAGTGACGTCACTGAGGTGAATAATGATGCCACTGAGGTAAATAATGATGTCAGTTTATACGATAATGACACCATTACTCAGGTTAGATAGGTCATTAGCCTTAAAAATGAGATATATATGCTGATAAAACACTTGCTTAAACGGGCGCTTGGATTTGGTTTTATTCATAACAGACGCCTAAATACAAGCTATATAACAAGCACTAGGGTGCGAATAGACCTATCGTTCAGGTAGTTCTTTCAAGCCAAGCTTATTAGGTATCAATGTTGGGTTAGCAATAAAGCCTTAGAATAATAGTTAAAGCGCCATAAGCATCAACGCTACGCGCTTATAACGTATAATGACCAAATTTTATGTGGCTGTCTTGATGTCTGCTATTGATCTTGTTAAAAAACTTACTGAACAATTGTCGCTGTGTCTTAATCAAGATAGACAAGGCTTAAAGCGCCAGTTAGATCGTTTGCGTAGTGATTGCCAAAAAGGCAAGCAGCCGCTAGAGCAACTCAATGCTTTAGCCGGTCGCATAGAGCGTTCTGTCGCTAATAGGCACAAGCGTTTAGCCAGTTTTCCTGTCTTAAACTTCCCTGATTTACCTGTTACTGGTAAAAAAGATGATATTGCCAAGCTGATACAAGAGCATCAGGTGGTGATTATGTGTGGTGAAACAGGCTCTGGTAAAACGACCCAACTTCCTAAAATTTGTTTATCTATTGGTCGCGGTGCGGCAGGCTTTATTGGTCATACTCAGCCTAGACGAATTGCTGCGCGTACTGTGGCTGATCGTATTGCCGAAGAACTCGGAGAGCCTATGGGTAAGTCGGTAGGCTATAAAATTCGCTTTAATGATAAAACGCATGCCGATTCATTAATTAAGTTAATGACCGATGGTATTTTGCTAGCAGAATCGCAAAACGATCCTTATTTAAACCAATATGACACGATTATTATTGATGAGGCACATGAACGTAGTTTAAATATCGATTTTTTAATTGGCTATATGAAATGGCTGCTGCCTAAACGCCCAGATTTAAAACTGATTATTACCTCGGCGACCATCGATACTCAGCGTTTCGCTACGCATTTTAATAATGCGCCGATTATAGAAGTCTCGGGGCGGACGTATCCGGTAGATATGCGTTATCGGCCTATCGAGCAAAAAGAAGAAGACGATGAGACTAGCGACGATCTGCAAAACGCCATATTGGATGCCGTCGATGAGCTGTATAGGGATTTACGCGGCGATATTTTAATTTTCCTCAGTGGTGAACGCGAGATCCGCGAAACCAACGATTCTTTAAAGAAACATCATCCTACGCAATATGAAATATTGCCTTTGTATTCCAAACTTAGTGTGAGTGAGCAAGAGCGCGTCTTTAAACCTAAAGGCGGTAAATTGCGTATCGTGCTGGCGACCAATGTTGCAGAAACCTCATTAACCGTACCAGGTATTCGCGGTGTGATTGATACCGGTCATGCGCGTATTAGTCGTTACAGTCATCGTAGTAAAATTCAACGCTTGCCTATCGAGCGTATCTCACAATCGTCTGCCAATCAAAGGGCAGGGCGTTGCGGTCGGGTTGCCGAAGGTATTTGTATTCGCTTGTATTCGCATGATGATTATTTGGCGAGGCCTGAGTTTACTGAGCCTGAAATCATGCGCACCAATTTGTCGGCCGTTATTTTACAAATGACGGCTTTAAATTTGGGTGATATTGAAGACTTCCCCTTTTTAGAGCCGCCCGAAGATAAGATGATACGGGATGGTAAAAATACGCTGCATGAAGTCAATGCCCTTGATAAATCCGGTAAGTTGACGGATATCGGTAAGCAACTGGCAAAATTTCCGACAGATCCTAAATTGGCGCGTATGCTAATTGCCGCAGCAGATGAACATTGTTTAACTGAAGTGGCGATTATCGTCTCGGCCTTAAGTGTGCAAGACCCTCGTGAAAAGCCTGCCGATAAAATGCAGCAAGCCGATGCTAAGCATCTGGCTTTTCGGCATCCTGAATCGGATTTTTTAACGCTGCTGAATATTTGGAATACTTACGAAGTCCAGAAAAAGCATCTATCGAATAGCAAGCTACGCAAGTATTGTACGGATAATTTCTTATCCTATATGCGTATGCGCGAATGGTTTGATATACACGCGCAAGTCATGCAGGTGGTTAAAGGTGATTTGAAAATGCACCCTAATACTGATGAAGCCGGCTATGAAAAAGTGCATAGAGCTTTATTAACGGGCATGTTATCAAGTATCGGTTTTCGCCATGATCCTTATGAATATTTGGGGGCGAGGGGGCTAAAGTTCTTTATTTTTCCTGGTTCTGGGCTCCATAAAATCAAACCTAAATGGATTATGGCGGCAGAACAGGTCGAAACCAGCAAGGTATACGCACGTACCGTGGCTAGAATTGAGCCGGAATGGATAGAGCTATGTGCCGGACATTTAGTCAAACATAATTACTATGATCCGCATTGGGAAAAGAAAACCGGACGCAGCGCAGTATCTCAGCGGACCTTACTTTATGGTTTAACCTTGCAAGCCGGTCGCAAAATTCCTTATGAACATGTGGATGCAAAAGCTGCGCGGGAGATATTTATACGCTCAGCCTTGGTGGATCATGATTACCACAGCAATGCACCTTTTTATGTAGCTAATCAAAAGCTGTTAGAAGAAGTAGGTATTATTCAACATAAAGGTCGGCGCGTTGATTTAGTCGAAGATGAGCAATGGTTATATCAATTCTACGATGATAAGTTGCCGCCTGAAATCGTCAGTGGTATTACTTTAGATACCTGGCGTAAAGTCGAAGAAAGAGTTCATCCCAAGATTTTGTTTTTAACTAAGGAAGATTTAACTCGCGATCAAGAGCAGGAATATGTGAATGAATGGGATTTCCCCGATACCTTTCCAAAAACGTGTTTAGGGGCAAGAAATAACTTAAGTATTTCCTTGCAATATCGCTTTGAACCCGGGCATGATGAAGATGGTGTGACCGCGATTATTCCGGTACATCAATTAAATCAGTTCAACCAAGCGTCTTTTGAATGGCTAGTGCCTGGTTTATTAGAAGAAAAATGTGTGGCCTTAATTAAGGGCTTGCCTAAAAACATTAGAAAACATTTTGTGCCAGTGCCGCAAACCGTTAAACAATGCTTAGAAATAGAGCCTGATTTCAAGGGCACTTTGCAGGAATGGTTAGGGTATCGTTTACGCATCTTGACAGGGGAGGCGATACCCTTGAATGCGTGGAGCATGCAAGACTTGCCTTATCATTTGCGCATGAACTTCAGGGTGATTGATGAGCAAGGACAGCTGCTAGATTATGGTCGTGATTTAAAAGCCTTACAGCTTAAATATACGCTTAAGGCGGAGAGTAGTTTCGATCAAATTGCCGCTGATGAACTTAATTATACGGGCTGTATTCAATGGGCCTTCGATGACTTACCTGATACTTATCAATTTATTCAGAATGGACAAACATTAAATGGCTTTCCAGCCATTGTTGATGAAGGCGATGCGGTGGGCGTGCGTATTTTTGATACCGAGCAGAAAGCCGCGTTGCAGCATCAAGCTGGTTTAATGCGCTTGATTCAGTTGCAATTACGTAAAGAATGTACGTACCTGATTAAAAATATACCGCAGTCAGCGGCTGCAGAGCTTTGTTATAATCGCTTGCCTAAGCATCCTTTGTTGACGGTTGTCGCTGAAAGTTCTTATAAAAACGATATGCTCACTGCGATTTTATACAGCATATTTATTGAAGGTAAAACCTTGCGCACCCAGCAGGCTTTCGAGAAAAGTCTACTAGATAATAAAGCCGGTTTAATGGGTGTTGCTAATCATGCTGGCAAAATAGCATTAGAAATCATGGCGCTGTATGCGCTTATCAAAAAAGACCTAGAGCGTACTTTGAAAGTAAGTGATCCTCTGGCGCAAGAAATTAATGAACAGTTGAACTATTTGGTTTATGCCGGTTTTATTCGCAATACGCCTTATCAGCAGTTGCAAGCGATTCCTAGATATTTGAAAGCCATCCAATATCGTTTAGATAAGTTTGATAATAATCTACAAAAAGCTCAGGAAGTGAGTCGTTATGCGCTTCATTTTTGGAAAGATATAGAGAAAAAGCTTAAAAAGGAAGCGCTGATTCCAGAGCAAGATGCCTTTCGTTGGGCCATAGAGGAGTTGCGCGTTTCTGTGTATGCTCAGCAATTCAAAACAGCTTATCCGATTTCTGCCAAACGCTTAGATAAACTCTGGGATGAGAGGGATTAAGAGGCTTGGTGTAATAAAGAGCTGGGCTTTTGCACAGAAATAATCAATGACTTAGCTGGGCTTTAAGTTGTTTGGGTATAGCGTGGTTTCTGGAGGTTAATAGCGCTAACTCATTGTAATTTGTTGTGTTTTATGGCTGGCTTATTTCTGTACGATCTAACAAAACTGTAATAAAAACCGTCACTAAGCGATCTAGGTAACAATTAATGCACAGAGTTATCCACAGGAACTGTGAATAACTTGATTCTGACTAAGAGTAAGTGCTAAAAGCCCTAAATAAACTTACTTTTTAATAAATGCAAGGTTGTTTTCTTGTTTTTCTGTATTTGTGTCGAGTTTTTAGGTTAAAATGGTCGACTTTCAAAGCTGATATTTGGTCAGCGTTGCTGGCAGCTTTTCAAAGAGTGGTCGCAGCCTGTACTTAAGCTTTGAGTGATCTGCAAGTATCCGACATGTTTCATCCACGCCTTGCCGCTACGGTCAGGGGTTTATTGACAGTAGTTTACCGCACGGGGGCGTCTAATGCCCCAATACGATCTCTCTGTAACGCACCGTTGTATGTGTCTACACGAAAGGGATCATCAAAAAAGTTTTTTATGCCCAACTTTAGAGTAAAAACATGACAGATTTAGCGCACTACAGAAATATTGGTATCTTCGCTCACGTTGATGCTGGTAAAACGACAACTACCGAGCGGATTTTGAAGCTTACCGGTAAGATTCATAAAATCGGTGAAGTACATGACGGCGAAACAACGACCGATTTCATGGATCAAGAACGTGAACGTGGTATTACCATTCAGTCAGCAGCAACGACTTGTTTCTGGAAAGATTACCGTTTTAATATTATCGACACCCCAGGGCACGTTGACTTTACTATCGAAGTTTATCGTTCACTTAAAGTATTGGATGGCGGTATCGGTGTTTTCTGTGGTTCAGGTGGTGTAGAGCCTCAATCAGAAACCAACTGGCGTTATGCGAATGACTCTAAAGTTGCGCGCGTTATTTATATCAATAAATTAGATCGTATCGGCGCTGACTTTTATCGCGTTGTTAAGCAAGTTGAAGAAGTTCTGGGTGCAGTGCCTGTCGTTATGACGTTGCCAATTGGTACTGAAGACGAATTCGTCGGCGTGGTTGATTTATTAACCCAACAAGCATGGGTATGGGATAACTCAGGTGATCCTATGAATTACACCATTCAAGATATTCCTGCTGATATGGTGGAGCTGGCTAAAGAATGGCGTGAAAGATTAATCGACCAAGTGGCTGATCAATTTGATGATGTCATGGAAGCTTATCTTGAAGGCGAAATGCCTGATATTGATACTATTAAGCGTTGTTTGCGTAAAGGTACAATTAATCTTGATTTCTTCCCAACTTTCTGCGGATCTTCGTTTAAGAACAATGGCGTACAGTTAGTTTTAGATGGCGTTATTGATTACTTACCTTGCCCTACTGAAGTTAATCCTCAGCCAGAAGTTGATTTAGAAGGTAACCCTACCGGTACTTTTGCTATCGTTGATGCTGATAAGCCATTGCGTGCTTTGGCATTCAAGATTATGGATGACCGTTTTGGTGCTTTGACTTTCTTACGTATTTATTCTGGTAAATTAGAAAAAGGTACGTCAGTTCTGAATACTTTTACGGGTAAAACTGAACGTATCGGTCGTATCGTAGAGATGCATGCTGATGTTCGTGCTGAACTTGAATCTGCGCAAGCCGGTGATATTGTCGCTGTACTGGGCATGAAGAATGTACAGACAGGTCACACCTTATGTGATCCTAAATTCCCAGCGACTTTAGAGCCTATGGTTTTCCCTGATCCAGTTATTTCGTTAGCTATTTCTCCAAAAGATAAAGCTGCTTCTGAAAAAATGGGTATTGCTCTGGGTAAAATGATCCAAGAAGATCCTTCTTTCCATGTTGAAACGGATGAAGACAGTGGCGAAACCATTCTTAAAGGTATGGGCGAGTTACATCTTGATATTAAAGTTGATATCTTAAGACGTACTCATGGTGTTGATGTGGTTGTTGGTAAACCTCAAGTCGCTTACCGTGAAACCATTACTAAGTCGGTTGAAGACGAATACACTCACAAGAAACAATCAGGTGGTTCAGGTCAATACGGTAAAATCAATTACATTATTGAGCCAGGCGAGCCAGGTACTGGTTTCGTGTTCCAATCAGCAGTTACCGGTGGTAACGTACCTCGCGAATTCTGGCCAGCGGTTGAAAAGGGCTTTAAGAGCATGTTGGATAAAGGCGTATTGGCTGGATTCCCTTGCTTAGACTTTAAAGTTATCTTAACGGATGGTGGCTTTCATGCCGTGGATTCGTCTGCGATTGCTTTCGAAATTGCTGCTAAAGCGGCGTTCCGTCAGTCTATTCCTAAAGCGGGCCCACAACTGATTGAACCGATCATGAAGGTTGATACCTTTACACCTGCTGATCACGTCGGTGATGTTATTGGTGACCTTAACCGTCGCCGTGGCATGATTAAATCTCAAGATGCTGCTGCTAGCGGTGTGCGTATTAAATCTGATGTACCGTTAAGCGAAATGTTTGGCTATATCGGTGATTTACGTACCATGACTTCAGGTCGCGGTCAGTTCTCTATGGAGTTCTCGCACTATTTGCCATGTCCTAAAAACGTAGCAGACGAAG
>CAMDOP010000013.1 GCA_945903675.1 Crenothrix polyspora | reverse complement strand
GATTATTGTATCGCTATTTAAAAGTATTATTAAATATCGACGACGACACTGAGTTTGATGATGTTCTTGAAGATGAGACTATAGATAATATTGAATCAGACGCTTATCAAGCATTCGACGACGACGACGACGATGATGATGATGATGATGATGATGAATATTAGAGCGACGTTGAAGTACTAAACAACAAAATCAATTTTTTAATTTGATGCCCCACTTAGCTCGTAGGTTGTGAGCGCAGGTTATTAGGCAGACTGATGTTGCAAACGTTTAAAACCTACGATTCAAAATTCCAACATTAAATCCAGCAAGTAGCCATGCATAGAATTAATGGCTACCCACTTAAGACTAGATAAATAGATGTGTAGCTTGGGCTGCATGCTTTTCGCAACCCAACTTATTCTCCGCATTAATGTTGGGTTAACGATAGAGCCTTTAGCACAACCTACTGTAACATCTACGAAAGGGCTTTGTCCCGTGTTAAGAGGGTAGCCGAATTAATGACATCAAATAGTTATATAGTTAAAGGCGAGCGAGATTATGTATTTTATCAAAATAAAAGCTTAATCATACGACGCACTACGCTAGTGTCGCCCTACGAATATTAAGTGTCATTACAGCTAAGCACAGCATATTGCAAACTACTTAATGTATATAATGTAGCATTACGGACTTATAAAAACATGTGAATAATCTTGAACAGACGATTGTCCATCAACAATAATATTTTTACGAGTGGACAGGTAATAGGAAATATCTTTGTTTAATTTATAATTGTCTACAGCAACCTCGCTTACATCATTTTCAGAGAAACTTAAGTTGCTATTTGGCGAATTAGCGAACACCTGAGCGCCTGAATTAATAGAGCTTAACACAGCACCACTTGTTGAAAATACAAAAGTATAAGTCAGTGGATTAAGCAAAGCATCCCCTAAAATGCCGACTACTTCTCTAGGTGAACTAGGCCCCAAAAAGGGCATCACTAGATAATTACCCGATGGAACACCCCAAAAACCCAAGGTCTGCCCAAAACTTTCATTATGTTTGTTAAAATCAATCATACTTGCCACATCGACTAAACCAACAACACCCACAGTGGTATTGATCATAAACCGACTGCCATCCATTGCACTTTGCTCAAACTTAAGTTGCATTAGGTCATTGATAGTGACGCCAATATCTTTTAGATTGCTAAAAAAGTTAGCTGTACCTGCCATAAACCATTCTGGCATTATTGAAGTATATTTTTGAAGTACAGGCCCTACTACTTTCTTGCCAACATCATTATTGAAGGTATGTATTACACGATTCCATGATTCCCAAGGATCATCATCATCATTATTATTATTATTAGATAACGGCGTGCTAGTACTAGCACATCCGCTAATTAAACCTAAAATAAGTAAATTACAAAATAATGATCGAATACTGATGTAAAAATTTATCATATTAAAATTAAACTCATGAATGCAACCAAATTAATTATCGTTTGATAAAATATAAAACGATCTCACCGTGGCTAGCTAGCATAATAAACGTTATTTAGAGTTTATATATTAATTTTTTTGAATTATCTGATGACTCAATAATTTTGAAAATAGACTTTGTGCTGAGGAACGAAGCGCATCAAACTGCAGGAGGTACTGCGTGAGAAAATCTACACTTGTAAGCCTCTACCAAGAAGGGAGCTGGATACTTTATTTCATGCTCATTGCTTAATATGCTGTAGAGGCTTTTATATTACGCACCACTATCCCAACCGCCACCCAAAGCTTTATACAAAGCAGCCAATGCCGTCGCGGTAGCTGTTTCACTTTGTGCCAAACGATTTTGATCTTCTAATAAACGCAGCTCAGTATCTAGCACCGTAAGAAAATCGCTAACACCTTCATTAAAGCGTAACTGAGCCAACTCTTCCGCTCTGAAGCTGGCCTTAGCTGCCGATAACAAAAACGCTAGCCTCACTCTTTCCCGATTGTAATTGACTAGTGCATTTTCAGTTTCTTCCAAAGCATTCAATACTGTTTGCTGATACTGAGCCAAACTCGCTTCAGCACTGGCATTAGCAGCTTTTATACGCGCATAAACATGCGCCATATCCAAAAAAGCCCAACTAATTCTCGGCCCTATAGAATAAGCATCGGAACCTCCCGCACCAACGGCTGATAACATACTAGCTTCTAAGGACAAGGTACCCACAATAGTGACGCGTGGAAAAAGATCGGCTGTGGCTACGCCTATACTGGCGGTGGCAGCCGCTAACATGCGTTCAGCCATTTTTATATCGGGTCGGCGACGTAATAAATCGGCGGGATTACCAATATTAATGATTTCGGGGACTTTAGGCATAGGCGCAACGGGGATCAACTTCTCCGTTAAAGCATTAGGAAGCTGCCCTGTTAGGACACTCAAGCGATGCATAGCTCGAAAGATACCAGCCTCTAAAGGCGGAATAATCGCTCGGGTAGTATCAAGCTGAGCAGTGGCTCGCGAGGTGTCTAATTCAGTACCTCGTCCGCCTTCAAGTCTAATGCGCGTTAACTCTTGTGTTTTGACTTGATTTTCTGTGTTCTTTCTAGCGACTGCCAGTTGGTTTTGCAGACCTCGTAATTCAAAATAATTTCTAGCGACTTCGGCAACCAAACTAACACTCAGATCGCGAAGAGTTGCTTCCTGAGCTTCAACCTCATCATTGCTGGCCTCTACACTTCGCCTTACTCGGCCAAAGATATCGACTTCCCACAACGCATCAAAACCTACGTTATAAAGCTTTAAACCACGCGGTGCATAAGTCGAATTATTTAAAGCGCCAAAACTTCGTTTTTGATCGGTATAATTTGCATGTGAGCTAACAATCGGTGCTAAATTTAACGCCGATTGTAAATAAAGGGCACGGGCTTCAAGAATATTAGCGTTAGCAGCTTGTAAATCAAAATTATGCGCTAGAGTCTGTTCAATTAAGGAATTCAACGCCTTATCCTGAAACAACGTCCACCAAGATAACTCGACAGCTTGCGCAGAAAAATCAGAGGCATCTGCTCGTGCGAAAGCTTTAGGTGCATCGGTCACCGGCGCTTTATAGTCTGGCCCTACTGCACAGGCACCCAAAAGACCAGCGCCTACGATAATCATATTGAGTCGAAATAACCTAAAAGACTGACTCATAGCTCTGTCTCTTCGGGCAGAACTTTTTTAACTTTTGCCACACGCAAACGTTGCGATAAAGTCTGTACAGCCACATAAAACACCGGCGTCAACAACAAGCCAAAAAATGTCACCCCCAACATACCGCTAAACATCGCTGTGCCTAATATTTGGCGAGATTCAGCACCCGCACCTGTCGCTATCACCAAGGGAAACACACCCATAATAAAAGCAAACGAAGTCATCAAAATGGGTCGTAAACGTATGCGAGAGGCTTCGACTGCCGCGTCAAAAAAACTCAAGCCACTTTCTTGCCGTCGCTTGGCAAACTCTACAATTAAAATGGCATTTTTACTCGCCAAGCCGACCAAGACGATAAATCCTATCTGCGTAAAGATATTGTTATCCATATGATTAAGCCAGACCCCAACCATTGAAGACAATATACACATCGGTACAATCAAGATCACCGCAAACGGTAACGACCAACTCTCATATTGAGCAGCCAGTGCTAAAAACACAAAAATAACACTCAACGGGAAAATTAACAGCGCAACATTACCCGCCAGCACTTGCTGTAGACTCAACTCGGTCCATTCAAAATCAAAACCCGGCGGCAATTCTCTTGCCATTAAGTTATTCATAATCTCAATAGCCTGACTAGAACTAATGCCCGGCAAAGTGCCACCATTGATTTCTGCAGCAGGATACATATTGTAGCGAGTGATTTTATCTGGCCCATTAATTTGCTGCACATTCACTAAGGAACCTAGCGGCACCATATCACCTTTAAGATTACGCGCTTTCAACTTTGTAATATCTTCAGCTGCCATACGAAATTGAGAATCAGCCTGCGCCACCACTTGATAAGTCCGACCAAAGCGGTTGAAATCATTCACATACAATGATCCCAAATAAATCTGTAGGGTATCAAATACGTCCTTTAAAGGTACATCCATAGACTTAACACGAGTACGGTCCACATTCAAAAACAACTGCGGAACGCTGGCTCTAAACGTGCTAAATAAGCCCACTAAACCAGGCTGCTGAGATCCTAGCGCTATCAGGTCAGTACTGACCTTCTTTAACGCCTCTACGCCAGCATTACTTCGATCCTGAATTTGTAATTTAAAGCCACCTACCGAACTCATACCTCTAATGGGTGGCGGCGCAAACACCGCGATGTAGGCATCATCAACCGCACCAAGTCGTTTCTTAAGATTTTCAACAACGGCATTGGCATGCAAATTCGCGTGACCTGCGCGGTCATCAAAACTATCTAAAGTCGCAAACATCGTAGCCACATTAGATTGACTAGCACCACTCAAAATAGAAAAGCCAGAATACGCGTTTACATGGTTAACACCTTCAGTCTCCAGAATAATCTTGGTCGCTTGCTCTACCACCGCTTGAGTCCTCGCTAAAGAGGCCGCGTCAGGTAGTTGTGCAAATAAAATCAAATAACCTTGGTCTTGTTGTGGAATGAAGCCCGTAGGTACTTTTTCAAAAGCCCAAAAATTAAGTCCGCATAAGCCGGCATAAAGCACGAGCACGAAAGCCGTCATCCTAATCAGACGGCCTACTAGTCGAGAATAACCCTGACTAAAACGCTCGAAAAATCGATTAAAGCGCTTAAAAAACCAACCAAACAAGGTATCTATTAAGCGCGTAAACTTATCTTTATCCTCATGCGCCCTATCTAATAATAAGGCGCACAAGGCTGGACTTAAGGTTAGAGAATTGAAGGCAGATATGACGGTAGACACGGTAATCGTTAACGCAAATTGCTTATAAAAAGCTCCCGATACCCCGGTAATAAAGGCTGTAGGTACAAACACCGCAACCAACACTAAGGCCGTAGCAATAATGGGGCCTACCACTTCACTCATGGCTTTCCGAGTGGCCTCCCTAGCTGACAAGCCTAGACCAATATGGCGCTCAACGTTCTCAACCACCACAATAGCATCATCAACAACAATGCCTATCGCCAACACCAGCCCAAATAAGGACAAGGTATTTAAAGACAAGCCCATCGCTGACATCACAGCAAAAGTACCAATTAAAGAAACGGGGACAGCAAGTAGCGGAATCAGCGTGGCACGCCAGTTTTGCAAGAACACCACCACGACCAGCACTACCAGCAACAAGGCTTCAAATAAAGTTTTAACCACCGCACTAATCGATTGTTGAATAAACACCACGGTGTCATAGACCATTTTGTAATCCAGACCTTCAGGAAAATGTGTCTTTAACTTTTGCATGGCCTCAACCACGGCTTTTTTAGTATCTAAGGCGTTAGATCCCGGCAACTGAAAGATAGCCAAACCAACCGTAGGCTCACCATCTAATAATAATCCTGAATTGTAATCCTTAGCGCCCAGCTCGATTCTAGCCAAGTCTTTAAGCTTAGTTACCTGACCATTAGCACCTTTTTTGATGACGATATCAGTAAACTGCTCAGCCTCCATCAAACGTCCCAGGGTAGTAATCGTGTATTGAAAATCTGTACTTACTCCGGGTTGTTGACCAACTACACCGGCTGCAACCTGTACATTCTGATCTCGAATAGCATTAACCACATCACTAGCTGTCAAATTACGGGCAGCAATCTGCTCAGGATTCAACCACAAGCGCATGCTGTAATCCCTAGCCCCAAATACGACTATCTCGCCAACACCGGGCAAACGCGCCAAAGTATCTTTAATTTGTAACAGCGCATAATTACTTAAATACACACTATCGTAGCGTTTATCAGGCGATACTAGATTCACCACCACACTCAAATCTGGACTACGTTTTTTAACGCTAATGCCCTGCCTTCTTACCTCTTCAGGCAATCTAGGCTCAGCCAATGACACCCTATTTTGCACCAACACCTGAGCTTTATCTAAGTTAGTGCCGGGCTTGAAAGCAATCGTTAAAGCCATGCTGCCGCTGTTGGTCGATTGCGAAGACATATACAACATATCTTCAACACCATTAACTTCTTGCTCGATAGGCGTGGCAACCGTTTCAGCCACTACTTGCGCATTTGCGCCTGCATAACTGGTGGTAATGAGTACCGTGGGTGGTGCAATCTCAGGATATTGGGTAATGGGTAAAGTGATGAGGGCAAGACTACCAACCAGAACAATGAGTATGGACAGTACAGCAGCAAAAATAGGTCGGTCGATAAAAAAATGAGCAAATCGATTCATGATTTATTTCTCGCCCTTAGGCTCAACTAGAGAGATACGCTCGGCATTAACCTGAAAGCCTAGCATGAGTTTTTGTATGCCCTCAATAACCACCCAATCATCGGTTTTTAAGCCTTGAGTAATAACACGCAACTGCCCAACAAGAGAACCCAGCACCACTTGACGATACTCTACTTTTTGCTCTTGATTAACCACCCAGACAAAGCGTTGCGCTTGATCTGTAGCAATGGCACGATCAGGGACTAACAAGGCTGAATAAGGCGCACTGCCACGCACACGCAATCTAGCAAAAAAACCCGGACTGAGTAAACCATCAGTATTGGCTAATATGCCACGTACAGAAACCGTGCCCGTGGTGATATCAGCTCTAGGTGAAATATAATCAATATGTCCTAAATGCAAAAACTCGGTTTCATCGGCAACGGCTAGTTGCATAGGAACTGGACGAGCACGATTACCCTCATGTATAGCCAGACGTCGATATTTAAGTGCCGACCGCTCATCGACATCAGCATAAACATAGATAGGATCTACTGACACAATAAACGTTAATAGCGTGGCATCAGCGCCACCACCCCCCACTAAATTGCCTTCGGTAATCAGCTCACGAGCTATACGTCCATCTAGGGGTGCGCGTATTTTGGTGTAGTCCAGATTTAATTTAGCGCTAGCGACATTGGCTGTCGCTGATTGAACTGCAGCTAGAGTCTCTTCTGAGCCTTTAGTCCTAGCGTCATGCTCTTCTTCTGAAATGGCTTTACCGCTGAATAATCGTTCAGCACGCCCTAAATCATTTTTGGCTAATTCATGTTTGGCTTTGGCACGCGCCAACTCTGCTTCTGAAAAATCAAGCTGAGCCGCAAAAGGCTTAGCATCTATCTGAAATAAAAGATCACCTTTTTTAACGAGCTCACCCGCCTTAAAGTTGACCTTTTCTAAATAGCCACTGACTCGTGCACGCACATCAACAGAACTAACCGCCTCTATGCGACCGGTGTACTCATCCCATGCTGTAACGTCTTGGCTTAAAGCTTGAGCTATTTTAACGTTGGGAACTGGCATCTGAGGTTTATTGGCAGTGGCTTCGTCTTTATTGCTACAAGCCATCAAACTCAATAAGAAAAAGAAGAACAGCCCCAAACTCCAGCGCATCATAGTTGCTGGCCTACGTGTATGTTTATTCATTCCTTGGATACCTTGATACTTGCGACGAGGGGAGCTAAGTCACTAAAGTTATAGCTTTTATCGTCGGCATTATAGCAAATTATCTAATTTTAAGGGGAACAATGTCTTTCGATAGACCGTAGATCAGCTGCTAAGCTAAATGTATAGCAACTCATCGTTTGCTAGAGATCTAAGCGTGACCGCAAGCTGATTCACACCAGCAGTAATGGGGGTTTTAAATACAGAGGGTTGAATCCTACAACTTAGGCTGCAGAAGCGTCCAAGCTGAGATCTCTTAGCTTAAATGTTTTAAAGAGTGTTACCGAGCTGAGCCATGCAGGTCTACTAGAAGCTCTCAAAGAGGACGGATTAAGGTGATTTTTTTTAGACGCCAATGGCCACTACCATTCATTTACTGCCATGTTTATAACCATAGACCGCACTAACGAGTGCTATATGACTGCCTAGTAACAGTCCACCCTTTTTAAAAATGGGCTATTACTAGTATAGCCGTACAAGCAAAAAGACTTAAGGCGTACAGTTAATCACTATCTCATTACTATAGAGACCGATCTCTTTATCTTTCAAGACATAAGTAACACAATAATGACGTAACTCAGGCTTACCTCGTTCCAATAAAGGTCGTACATCTATAAAGGGCGAGATAGTGGCTCGAACTAGCAACACCCAATCCGCATCATCGCCACGTTTAGTATAAATATTGACGCCATCACTATTATATTTACTGAACATTAAAGTAACTACACCATCGGTGTGATCAATACCACTTAATTCAGGACGAGAGGAACTTAAATCATGACTATCTTTTCTGCCTATAATACCAAAATGTGCGCCCTGCCCCTCACTATAACTCGCTCTTGCTTTAATCCTGCGTGCTTCTGCCCTGATTAAATTAACCAGATTATTGCGACTAGCATTTTTATCTGCTGTCGCTTGTTTAGCCCGTGCCGCGGTTTCATTAAGATGATCAATCTTAATATGAAAATCAGCTTTAGCCGCTGTTAATGCCGCTAAATCAGCAGCAGCGATTTCCTTATCCGCACTTATGAGCATTAGAAAATGATCAAACCAAACTAATAAATCATTATCGGAAGTAGGTACAAAATCAGACATAGCAAACTCCTTATCTAAGGTGTATAAATAATGATGCAAGCAGTTGGGCACTCTTTACCAGCCTTGCCTAAACAGCCTACCAAGGGATAACAGTCAACAATACAGATTTAAAGTATTTCTATTCAGGTTTTTGACGCTTTTAAAAAGCTTATAAAACTAGCTATGCCGATTTTTGGAAGGTCCATGCCGACTCTTGGAGGACTCATGACCATTAAGGGTAGTTTTAATCCTGTATAAAAACATGCCATGACCGCTAATTAAAAGTATCAGCCGATTCGTGAGCTTATTATGAATCGGCATAGAGCTTCCATGAATCGGCATGAAGGGTTCAAGAGTCGGCATGAGTCCTCCAAGAGTCGGCACCAGTCTTCCAGTAAACGCTAAATATTTCTAGGCAGAGTCCTGAAGCATTTTTTTTATAACCCTGTGGACAACTAACTAAGCAGTTAGTGTGTAGCGATTATAATTCCGTCACCCAATCAGTCAATTCGTAGAACTACTGACAAGCTGAAGGAAAAATTTGCAAAGACTCGTCCTTTTAGTAGCCATTGCGCATGCTGCAAGGCGTGCGACTAGGTTTTATTAATGCTTAATTTAGTATTCGACAATAAATTTCAACCGTAAAGCCAAGGTTAATTTTATGCTTCCAGTCATAAAATAGGTGGCAGAAGTGCCGTGAGCAATCTACAGCGCTAGGTGTGTCTGTCAGCGTGAAGAATTAAGAGCGAGGACTTTGTTATTGATAAACCAGCTGCGGCACTACTATTTACCAAGAGTACGTTTTTTAAGCGCTCTGAAAGTCTTAGCAGGTAAAGATAGTAGCCGTCATCCCGACATCGATTGCCGGGCATTAGCGTACATGAATCTGTATTTGGAATGAAGGTCGTCATTTGCATGACAAGGCAGTGTCAGCTTGAAGAAGCTAGCCAATGTCATTCAAATAGAGCTTTTTTTAACTTTAAATTGTGACTAAAAATCATAGACTTAATGTTTTTGTATTTGACTGACCTGCCAATGCAAATCCGTTAATTCATCATCGTTTATGAACAAACATTCCATGAACTCATCAGCATACCTTAACCACTCACTGTCGATATAATGAGTATTTTTAGGTGCTAAGTATTCGGCAAGATGCACCAGTGCCACCAAAGAAAAAACCTGATCGGGTATGGAGCCATCAAGAAATAAAGCGATGTCGTGATGGTGTCTAACAGCTAGAGAAATCCTTTCTGGCAAACACCAGCTTTTACTTAATAAACTACCCGCTAAGGTATGATCCGTCATGTAGCGTTGCTTTTCTAAAACAATGATGGATTGATCTTCGTTTTGTGCCGTTGTAAGCAAGTCTTGATAGTCTTTAAAGCGCGAAGTCAGTAAAACTTTACCGCAATCATGAAACAAGCCAAATAATTGAGCCTCATCTTTATTAATACTGCCTAGCTGTTGAGCAATAAAAGCAGCGATCGAAGCGACTTCGGCACTATGATTCCAGAAAACATCAAGATTAACAGAAGTGGGAATTTTTCTAAGTGACAATCCCGTAATCAGCATAGTCGTATTTTTCATGCCTAATAAGGACACCGCATGCGTTAAGGAGGTCACTTTATCTGCTAAGCCATAAAAAGCGGAGTTAATAGTTTTTAATATCGCTGCTGACAGACCTATATCTTGGGCAATTAAGTCAGCAATCTCAGATAAATCAGCATCTTGATCTTGGGCTTTTTTAATACTGAAAAGAATAGTTGGCCTAGGTGGAATAAAAATACTCGCCAGTATTTTATCAGCATCCACCTCTTTAATAACTCCCATAGCAACCTATCTCCTTACATATTTAAAATTTTTCGACCCCTATTGTGACAGAATTATGAATATACTTCTGACTAAAAATCCCACAAATTATTGACTATTATTATAGCTAGCAATTTGACTATTAACGATGGTGCTATGCTGCTTTTATAATAAAATACTAAAGTAAGTCGGACAGTTATCCACGCTCTTAGGTTAAACACTAAACGTTTTTTTTACCTAAAAACAAATCCCTGTAAACGATTCGGTAGTTGCATGACCCCTACAGGGCTAAAAACCTAGAACCCCTTTTTTTATGCTACTCAGAAAAAAATATAGCTAATAAAAACACAGGACAAATACGGTTTAACTTGTATAATTAACACTTGCATAACATAAAAATAATAACTCGATGAAACAACGTTTCCTGTGCATAAATATGAGAGGACATAAATAATGACTGATTTGCACGAGAACAAATCGGAATTGGTGGTGTTAGCTAGCTTAACGCCCAATCAAGACTTGATGAAAGTTAATCGCTGGCTGATGGCTACGGTTATATGCTTAATGGCTGCCATTGTTATTGTTGGTTTCTTTTTACTACCCTCCAATAACCTTAATCGTTATAGAAAGTCTGATGCGGCTGATATGAATCCCGTTTTATCTGCTGAAGTTAATACTTTAAAAGGTCAATTTGTGGGTATTGTCAGTGGCTCTATTGAGAGCAAGTTAAGATCATTGGAAGAAAGTGTGCGCTTAGGGACTGCCGCTAACGCCTTAGGAACGATCGAAGATATAAAAAATGACGTTAAAATTCTACGCTCTTATTCAGAACCTACAACTAATGAGCATTTAGTGATGGACAATGAGCAAGTGATGCGCGAGATGTCACAGTTAAAAAGACTTATTTATCTGACCTTGGGCTCATGTGGCTTGATGTTTGCAGCTTTTATGGGGATATGGCTTAAAAATCGTTATCGCTTACCTTATAAAGAAACAGTGATTCGCCATTTAGGCAAATAATAAGACTACTAATTTAAGACGATACTCTAGCTTAATCGTTAACTTTTAGACATAGTTCTCCTAAGCGCAGGCAAAGGGTAAAGCCTAATATCTGTCACACCTTAAGTTGCTAGCCTCCTAGACTTAATCTTTCGCCCTGAGCCTTTGGTCTACGCTGAAGCTGTCCCGCTTTAAGTTGGTAGCCAAATAATAACAGCACTACCGTTTTTATTTAAAAGCGAAGTCACAAAAAAAGCCGCCACAACTTCAAGTTGTGGCGGCTTTTTTGTTTGTAGTGCTTACAGCTAAGCTTATTTGCTGCTGATATAAGCAAATAATGCGTCTACAGCTTGATCTTCTCCGTAACCCGCTTTTTCTACAGCTTTATTTTTCATGATCTCAGCGATCGCTACTGGCATACCGCCCTTACCTTCTTTTAACATTTTTTCAAAGCTAGCTCTAGTTAATGTACCCGCTTTAACGTTTGCAGATAATTGTGGGTTTGAAGCGATGTCATGACAAGTACCGCAACCACGACCAAAAGCGCGTTCATAAATTTTTTGACCAATTTCAAGTTGTTCATCAGCAACTGCTGATCCGCTTAATGCGACTAAAACAAGACTAGCGGCTATAGCAAAAGATTTTTTCATAGTGACCTCATAGTAGTAAATAAAGAAAGCAACTGCTCTCTTTGTTGGAAAAATCATTATTGAATAATATTCAAGTTGAAGAAGAATAGGTAATTTAAGATAAAAATTCAATCTTTAATTTGTTTTTGAGCATAATTATTAATGATACTTAACACTTGATGTTACGCAGTAACGACGTATTATTCTCGTTTGCCGCGCCGAGCATCGCAGGTTTTGTTGGGATTAGCCCGAAGGGGCGCGGCATGGATGCCGCGCGTCGGTAGGAGGGCAGGAAGCCCTCTCTACCGCCCCCCTACAAAACAGAGAAGCGCAGGAAGAAGCGGCAATCGAGCCGCCTTTTCTTTGGATACTTTATTTTGGCGGAGCAAAAGAAAGTATCTCGCCTTCGGGTGCGAGAACCCGATCAAATAAACGTCGCATTAGCGACACAGAAAAAAAATACTCAATATATGCGTATCATCAGTTAACACTTAAAAAGAACTCTCTACCTTATCAGTCTAAAAAAACAGTCCGATAATTCAGATAGATAGATCATCTTTATCAACATATTGAGTTTGATACCAACTTAATTTGTCATGTAAGCTAACCACTGTACCAATAATAATTAAAGTAGGTGGCTTAATAGTCATACTTGAAATAATAGCTGGCATGGTAGATAAAGTACCGGTAATGACGCGCTGACGACGGGTTGTTCCCTGCTGTATTAGCGCAATAGGTAAATCACTGGGACTACCATGGGCCATTAAAGATTGGCATATTTTTTCTAGCCCAAGCAAGCCCATATAAATAACGATGGTTTGATTAGGGATAGCCAATTGCGTCCAATTTAAATTGATAGTGTTATCTTTTAAGTGGCCGGTAACAAAGGTGCATGATTGCGCATGATCTCTATGAGTCAGAGGAATACCGGCATAAGTCGCACAACCGGATGCCGCCGTAATGCCAGGCACTACTTGAAAATTAATACCCAGCTCTACTAACGTTTCAATTTCTTCACCGCCTCTACCAAATATAAAAGGATCACCGCCTTTTAAGCGCACCACTCTCTTGCCAGCCAAGGCAAGATCTGCAAGTAGCCTGTTGATGGAGTCTTGAGCTAAGGTATGTTGTTGCCGCTCTTTACCCACATAAATCTTTTCTGAATCTCTGCGGGCTAAATCGATAATTTCTGGTGAGACCAAATGATCATAAACAATAACGTCAGCTTGTTGCATCAAGCGTAAAGCCCGAAAGGTTAATAAATCTGGGGCGCCCGGACCTGCACCGACCAAATAAACTTCACCCGGAATAATCGTGTCTTTTTGTTTTAGAAGGCTTTGCTGTAATTGTTCTTTTGCTGCGACCTCATTACCAGCGAAAACTAATTCCGCGATGGGACCTTGAAATACACGCTCCCAAAATATTCTGCGCTGTGCAGGCAATTTAATATGCGCTTTAACCTCTGCTCTAAACTTTTCTGCCAGAAAAGCGAGATGGCCATAGGCAGGCGGTATAATCGTTTCTATTTTGGCTCGCAGTAAGCGCGCTAATACTGGAGCTGCACCTCCCGAAGAAACCGCAGCAATAATGGGCGAACGATCAACAATGGCGGGAAAAATGAAACTACATAGCTCGGGGTCATCAACAACATTAACGAGAATGTTTTGTTCTTCAGCGGCGTTAGCAACTAAAATATTCGTTTCTTTATGGTTAGTCGCTGACACCACTAATCGGTAGTTTGCTATATCGCTAACAGCAAAGCGCTTTTGTATGAAAGTGAGCTGGCAAGAGCTTTGTAGACTTTTAACCTGAGGGCTAAATTGTTCAGCAAGCACGGTTATGTTGGCGTTAGCGCGCGCTAATAACTCTATTTTTCGGGCCGCAATTTCACCGGCGCCGACTACCAAGCACTCTTGGTCTTTCAGTTTTACGAAAACGGGAAAATAATCCATTTTGTTTCGGTGCTGCTTAGATTCATTAGGGGATGGTATTATAAGCATTCTGACGTTAATGAGTTACTAAAAAACCATGATTGAATTTAGCCTAGAAATTGATGCAGCAGGATTGATGTGTCCTTTACCGCTATTGCGTTTAAAAAAAGCTTTAATGTCACTTGAAAGTGGTCATGTGGTTAAAATTATCGCAACAGATCCTGCGGCTCATTTAGATTTCGGTGTTTTTGTTAATCAATCGGGCCACCACCTCATGGATATCACTAAACAAGATAATAGGCAGATTTTTTATATTAAGAAGAAGTAAGACTCAAGCGCACAAACTTTATTTATTTGTTGCGACCCATGCATTCGCCCTCTTTTTCCTTTTAAATTACTTTACTAACCCAATACATTAAAAATATGTCTACCAACGATAACCTTGTCACGGCAAATTTTATTAGCCAAATTATTACTAATGACCTTAAAGAGCACAAAAACGAAGGTAAAGTGGCCACTCGCTTTCCGCCAGAACCTAATGGTTATCTTCATATAGGTCACGCTAAATCTATTTGTTTAAATTTTGGTATGGCGGCAGAATTTAAGGGCAGTTGTAATCTGCGTTTTGATGATACTAATCCTGAAAAAGAAAGCATTGAATATATGCAGTCTATTGAAAGAGATGTGCAATGGTTAGGGTTTGAATGGGCGGGCTTGCATCATGCTTCTGATTATTTTGAGCAGTTGTATGGTTATGCAGTACAACTGATCGAACAAGGTTTGGCTTATGTTGACAGCTTATCGGCAGAGCAAATCCGCATTTATCGCGGCACCTTAACTGAGCCGGGCAAAGAAAGCCCTGACCGTGATCGCTCTATTGCTGACAACCTTGATTTATTCCAACGCATGCGTGCCGGTGACTTTGCCGATGGCCAATATGTGTTACGCGCTAAAATTGATATGGCCTCACCCAATATCAATATGCGCGACCCTGCCCTGTATCGCATTCGTCGTGTTCATCATCAACGTACCGGTGATGCTTGGTGTATTTATCCTATGTACGATTATACGCATTGCATTTCTGATGCCATTGAAGGTATCACCCATTCTTTGTGTACCTTAGAATTTGAAGATCATCGACCACTTTATGATTGGGTCTTAGATCAACTGCCTGACCTTGCTCATCCCCAACAAATAGAATTTGCTAGATTGCAATTGGAATACACCATTGTTAGCAAACGTAAGCTGAATCAATTGGTCATGGAAAAACACGTGCAGGGCTGGGATGATCCGCGCATGCCGACTATTGCAGGCTTACGCAGAGCTGGCTTTACGCCAAAATCTATTCGTGACTTTTGTGAACGCATCGGTGTGACTAAGCAAAACTCATGGATAGAGATGGGTGTACTCGAATACTGTATTCGCGAAGATTTAAATGAGAATGCCTTACGTGCTATGGCGGTTTTACAACCTTTGCGTGTGGTCATCGATAATTATCCAGATGAGCAAACAGAAGAGCTAGAAGTGAGCAATCACCCTCAACGTCATGAATTAGGCAAACGTATCGTACCCTTTTCTAAAGTGATCTTGATTGAGCAAGATGATTTTGCTGAAATTCCACCACCCAAGTTCAAACGTTTAATTGATGGCGGAGAAGTCAGACTGCGAGGCTCTTATGTCATCAAATGTAACGAAGTGATTAAAAATGCTGAGGGCAAGATCATCGAACTACGTTGCAGCTATGATGCTGATACTTTAGGAAAAAATCCTGAAGGTCGTAAAGTTAAAGGTGTTATTCATTGGGTTTCTGAGCCACACTCACAGCCTGCGGAAATTCGCTTATATGATCGTCTATTTAAAGTACCTCAGCCTGATAATGAAGAAAACTTTCTAGATGCAATCAATCCAGACTCTCTACATGTGCTTTGCGATGCGCGTGTTGAAGCAAGTTTGGTTAACGCACAAGCTGAAACAGGCTATCAATTTGAACGTACCGGTTATTTTTGTTTAGATACACAAGATAGCGTAGAGGGTAAGCTTGTATTTAACCGTACGGTATCGTTACGTGATGGTGGCTGGGGTAATGATTAGTTAAGTTCTAATCATTATTCAAAACTAGCCATTCACTATAATATATGTGCCACTTACACCCTTTAACATCGGAAAGAACATGAACCAACAAAACACCATTAATCTCGTCGAAAATTATTATGCAGCCTTTAATGGCGGCGACATGGACGCTTTTTTAAATTTACTGACAGATGATGTTATCCATGACATCAATCAAGGTAAACGTGAAATCGGTAAAGCTGCTTTTACCCAATTCATGGCCTGCATGAATTTTAATTATAAAGAACAATTGGTCGATATGGTGGTAATGGCTAGTGCTGATGGCCTTCGTGCTGCCGCTGAATTTGTGGTGTTAGGTGAATATATTCAAACTGACGAAGGTTTACCTTCTGCAAGCGGACAAAAATATAAGTTACCTGCCGGTGCTTTCTTTGAAATTCGTGACAATAAAGTGGCGCGTATTACTAATTATTACAACTTAGAAGACTGGATTGCCCAAGTAAGTCGTTAAGCTTTTACAAGGCCCACCCCCGAAATTTCTTGAGTGGGCTCGCTATAGATTATGTCTTAATGTGAATGATCATGACCCGCATGACCATCTTTATGTTCGTGCTTACGGTCATGAGTCACTAAAGGTACTTGCGGCTCATGGTTAGGATCAATGTTTGGTAATTCTATAGCTTGCTGATTATCGGAATGATGATGCTCATGAGCACTTACAGTAACCGGCACCGCTTTAACGGCCACACCATATTGATAGACCATTAAACCACCCAAATCTGCGGCTAATGCTATGAGCACACATAAAAGCGCTGATAGAGCTAAGAACACACCATTCAGATATCCTTGAAATAAACCTTTATGTTTTAAGCGCCAAGCAGATAATGCTGTCGCTAAACTAAGAATAGCCATACCTAAATCTTCATGTTTTTCCATAATATCATGAACATTTTCACCGTGCGCCACCGTATCTGCAGCAATATGTCCAGCTAAAACAGTGAATAGCGCAGCAACGACTCCTAGATAAAGAAAAGCACTAGCAATGCCACGCCATTCCTGTTTCTTAGCCAGTGTGCCTAGCACATCTAAGACAAAAAACATGGATAATAAGGCAATAGGAAAATGTACCAATAAGGGGTGAATATTTTCCAAGCTTGCAATACCAGGCATCAAGGTAGAAAAAAGTTCACCAGAACCTAAAATTGAAATATTATCAAAAATAGCCAGTAAATCACCCAGGCTATCCGCAGGACCGCCGCCGTGATCACCGCCACCATGAATCTGAAAAGATAATGTGTTAATCATCGTTATTATTGGTTAGTTGTAAAAGCGAACAATTTACCCGATATTCGGGTAATTGCAACTTAGCAAGATAAAAGATGAATAGTTTGTTCTCAACGTCTGTCTATTAATTTAAGGTTTAATCACTAAAAACTAAATTGCGACTCACTCTATAGTGAACGATAGTTGCCATGCTAAAACTGAAAACATTGCGACTACCCCTAAAAAGCTTATACTAATCATCAATATTCGTTTTTTATGTTCTGCGAAAGCAGCAAATACTCAAGATACATGCAGCTAAACACCCTAGACACCTCGCCCTCTTTTTCCAGCCTTTTATTAGCTGAGCCATTACTTAAAGCTATTAACAAAATGGGTTTTCTGTACCCTACCCCCGTACAGCAACAGGCTATACCTCCCGCATTAGAATACACAGATTTATTAGTGAGTGCCGAAACGGGTAGTGGTAAAACCGCAGCGTTTTTATTGCCAGCACTGCACCATTTACTGACAATACCGACTAAAAAGTATGGTACCCGCGTGCTAGTTCTCGCTCCTACGCGTGAATTAGCGCAACAAATTTTCTTGCAATGCCAGCAGTTAATTGAATTTACTGAGCTAAATGTTGGCATTATTACCGGTGGCGATGATTTTAGATTGCAACAAAATATGCTGCGTAGAAATACCGAAATTGTTATTGCTACGCCTGGACGCATGCTGGAATTGATGGAGCAGGAAGCTCATGACTTTACTAATCTTGATGTACTCATCCTAGATGAAGCTGACCGTATGTTGGATATGGGCTTTAGTGAAGATGTTTTAACTATCATTAATACCTGTAACACCCAGAAACAGACCCTGTTGTTTTCTGCTACCTTAAGTCATGCTGGCGTCATCAAAATGGCCAATAAGGTATTAACAAACTATGGGACTATCGTTTTAAATACCTTGCAAGACGGTCATCGTAACATTGAACAACAAATTGTACTTGCAGATGATGGTGACCATAAACAAAAGCTGTTAGCGTGGCTGCTACTTAATGAAAGTTATGAAAAGGCTTTGGTATTTACCAATACAAGGCTTAATGCTGACGCATTAAGAGGCCCCTTACGCGGACAAAAGCTGCGTGTAGGCGTACTGCATGGTGAAATGGATCAAAAAGATCGAAACCGCATGATGGAGTTGTTTCGTGATGGCTCGGTCAATATTATGATTGCAACCGACCTTGCCGCACGAGGTTTGGATATTAAAGGTATTAATTTAGTTATTAATTTTGATGTACCTAGAAACGGTATTAATTATGTACATCGAATTGGTCGTACTGGTCGCGTTGACGAATTGGGTTTAGCCATTACACTGGTCAAGCATACTGAATGGAATCTAATGTCGGGTATTGAACGCTTTTTAAAGCAGAAATTTACTCGCAAAAACATTAAAGAACTACAAGGTAGTTATAAAGGCCCTAAAAAAACGAAAGGTTCAGGGAAGTCGGTTGGCAGCAAGACTAAAATAGAACCTAAAAAAGTATCTCCTGAGAAAGTTAAAGTTCGTCATCGGGACGCTAAAAACGTTGGCAAACGTCGTGTACCGACAAATATACCTTTAACACCTGATCAAACTAATGGCCCAGAGTCTGAAACTTAACATCATTAACTAATCACTCTAGCCATGGATAAGTCATTATTTAAAGCAACCGACTTTTATAAATCAGCCTGTTTTTTCGAGGCGGCTTTGATTTTGGTAGCCATCGTGCTTGGTCAAATTGCTGATATCAACCCATTTGCTAATATTGTATATACAGAATCGGCGCTTGCGTACGGTCTGCTTGGAACTATTCCTTTGTTTCTAATGTTTTTAGGTATGGAACAGTTACAAGCTAAATCGGTTAGCCATATTAGAAAACTATTACTCAACACCTTAGGTCCCGGCTTACATCAGTATCACTGGACGGACTTATTTTTATTAGCAGCACTTGCAGGTGTCTCTGAAGAACTGGTTTTTCGCGGTGTAATTCAACCGTGGCTAGAACATTCTTGGGGCTTAACCGCAGGCTTAATAGTTAGTAACATACTATTTGGTTTAGTTCATGCTGTCACACCGCTTTATGCAGTTTTAGCTGCTTTGGTTGGCATTTATCTCGGCTTATCAATGGATTATGCTGGTGACAGAAATTTATTAACGCCTATTATCATCCATAGCTTTTATGACCTACTCGCCTTTGTCGCTTTAATGCGTGTGTATCGTGCAAGCTTAAAAAGTTCTAACATAAACTAAATGTACCTGAGTAAACTATTTCTCAACATACACATAGGTAAAGCCAATGATACCGATTAGAGATACCGCGCCTTGCTATTCCAAACCTTTAGTAACATGGACAATAATGGCCGTCTGCATAATCGTCTTTATTGTTATGAACTTAATACCCGATCAAGCCGCTGTCGATATACTCAATCACTATGGCATGATACCGCTACGATACACCACTCAGGTGCCTAGTTTACCTTTTGATGGCTACTTGTCCTTTGTTAGTAATTTATTCTTACATGCAACGTGGACACACTTACTTTTTAATATATGGTTTTTATGGATATTTGCCGACAATGTCGAAGATAGAATGGGGCGAATACCTTTTTTAATTTTTTATTTAAGCTGCGGGGCTATTGCGACTGCATTACAATGCTACTTCGACCCAACTCTTACCATTCCAGTTATTGGCGCGTCTGGAGCTATTGCTGCCGTACTTGCTGCTTATTTTTTCTTATATCCATTAGAGCGCGTTATCGTGTTTTTTCCGCCCTTATTAATACCCGTTCCTGCTATTACTTTTTTAGGCTTGTGGGTTTTATTGCAGCTATATAAGGCTACAACGGCTATTGTTTTCACAAACACTCATGTCGATGTTGCTTGGTGGGCGCATATAGGCGGCTTTATAGCAGGCTCAGTTTTATATCGTTTTTTCTTAACTAAGAAGAAACTTGACCTAGCATAAGTGCTTTCAGGTATAATTTTGGTTCAAAATTCCAGCTTCTAGATTACAAGTTAGTGCATACAATGACTACTTAATAACTATCAAAGCCTATTAAAGCAATCAGGATCAAAGTTTATATGAAAAAAGTTAATGTTGCGCTAGTAAGACTTCTTCAATTTGTTGTATTTGTACAGTTTACGTTTATAGTCATTGTTTATTTTGGTGCAATGGTTTTATTACCACTAGATGCAATCGCTTTACTCATCAAACTACTCGGAGTAGTAGGTATTCATGGCTTTATTGGCGCATTGATTTCCATACCTGCAGTTGGCTATCTCTGCTTTATAGTTTATAAAACGCCTAATCTTTGCAAAATGATTGTTGATAATGGCATTGAGCTTATTACAACCGGAAAAGCTAAGGTTGAAGGCTTTAATGAAATCATCGAATCTGTAAAAGCATAAGATCGAACCCAACAAAAGCCTTGTCACAAACAAGTGTCTTCCATTAATTGCAGAGTAAATTTTTAGCTAATCGTCGACCTAGCAATCGCACGAGAACTAATACCTATACTCTCTCAGATGATGATGTCTAATCAGATTGTTTCAACTAAGCAAAGAGTTGAAACAATCTGGTCAACTTTTTATTTCTTAATGTCAACCACACGATGACATGTCCATGAAAGGCTAATATTTCTACTCATTGCAGCAACAGTATACTTACTGAATTTGCATCATCATGCTGCACTCACCTATTAATTAATTAAAAATACTTAAGAGATCTTTATGGCACTTTATTGTGGAATCGTAGGTTTACCGAATGTCGGCAAGTCGACCCTGTTTAATGCATTAACCAAGGCTAAAATTGCTGCTGAAAATTACCCATTCTGCACGATTGACCCTAATGTTGGCGTAGTACCTGTGCCTGACCCCAGAATGGACAAACTAGCTGAAATAGTTAAGCCTGAACGCGTATTACCCACAACCATTGAATTTGTAGATATTGCAGGCCTTGTTGCTGGCGCCTCTAAAGGTGAAGGTTTAGGTAATAAATTTTTAGCTAACATCCGTGAAAATGATGCTATAGCTCATGTAGTTCGTTGTTTTGATGATGATAACGTAGTGCATGTGGCCGGAAAAGTTGATCCTCTTTCAGATATTGAAGTCATTAACACTGAATTAGCCCTAGCTGATATGGCCTCTGTTGAAAAAGCCTTACTTAAAGCCACCAAAATTGCCAGAACGGGTAACAAAGACGAATTAGCTAAAAAATTAGTACTAGAGCGTGTATACAATCAACTTGACGCTGGCGAACCTGCCCGTAATTTGTCGCTCACTGATGACGAAAAAGCCTTGCTTAAGGACCTTTGTTTAATAACTCTTAAGCCAACTATGTATATCGCCAATGTGCAGGACGATGGCTTTGAAAACAATCCATTGCTCGATAAAGTAAAAGCATTTGCAGATAAAGAAGGTGCCACTGTAGTCACCATTTGTGCAGCTATAGAAGCTGAAATAGCTCAACTGGATGACGAAGAAAAACAAGAATTCCTAGATGATCTTGGCCTTGAAGAGCCAGGGCTAAATAGAGTCGTCAGAGCCGGCTATACACTCTTAAATCTTGCTACTTACTTTACAGCTGGCGTCAAAGAAGTCAGGGCTTGGACTATTCCTGTTGGCGCAACAGCTCCGCAAGCGGCTGGAGTCATCCACAGTGATTTTGAAAAAGGTTTTATTCGCGCCGAGGTTATTTCATATCAAGACTTCATCACCTACAAAGGCGAACAAGGTGCTAAAGACGCTGGAAAATGGCGCCTAGAAGGCAAAGACTACGTCGTTAAAGATGGAGATGTTGTACACTTTAGATTCAATGTTTGACAAAATATTGATGGGTACTTATAATCCCCAGTCTTTACACAAGCCAGTTAATATGGCGATATAGCTCAGTTGGTTAGAGCACGGGATTCATAACCCCGGGGTCGGTGGTTCAAATCCACCTATCGCCACCATAAAAATAAAGGACTTAGGTGCACACCAAGTCCTTTTTTTGTATCTAAAATACGCTCCCGTGTCTATTAGGTACAATATAGTAACAATGAGAAAATGAACTATATTTCATTTCCCTCCTATCATTATCAAAAAACTTCAATTATTTATCTCAATCATGAGCATTCGTCCCTATCATCACATGAAGTTAATAATTTCATAAGTGTGCAGCAGAGGTACATAGAAAAGCTATGAGCAAAAAAACTATAGAGTTAGACGAAATAGAAACAATAACCTTAGAGTATTAAAATCAAAATGCTTCAGCATTTTGGAGTGGTACAAAAGACCATGATGTAGCTCAAAACTATGAAGCGTTTTTATCGCCGTTTCCACAAGATAAGAAACTGGATATTTTAGACCTAGGATGCGGGCCTGGAAGAGATGTGCACTATTTCAAATCATTGGGACATATGCCCGTTGGACTCGATGGCAGTGCAGTTTTTTGTACTATGGCTAGAAGTTACACCGGCTGTCCGATTCTTTGTCAAAAATTTCTAAGCCTACAATTATCCAAACAGGCATATGATGGCATCTTTGCTAATGCCTCGCTGTTTCATGTTCCTAGCCAAGAACTACCTCGCGTGCTTGAAGAATTGTATGTTGCATTAAGGCCTGGGGGTATTTTATTTTTATCCAATCCTCGCGGTAATCAAGAAGGCTGGTATGGACAACGATATGGTCATTATATGCAGTTTGATTTCAGCAACCAGCTTATGGAGACCGCAGCATTTAAAGTGATCAATCATTATTACCGGCCAGCGGGTAAACCTATTCATGAGCAACCTTGGTTGGCAATAGTGGCAATGAAGCCGCTTGAAGTTATGTAAGCCCTCGTTAGAAATGCCGTTACCAGGCTGCACTTACAGGAATTTACTTTAACAGATGTGATTCGAACATCCGGCATTAAAAATAACATAAAACATTATGAACGAAAAATATGAGTCCGTTTTAAGCTATCACCATCGAACAAAACATAGATTAAATCGGTATGCAAATGGCCCAGAATCAATCGACTGGGAAGATCAACCCAATCAATTTAGGCGTTTTTCTGGTTGCGAAATTGTCAGACTACCCCAACCAGGAACCGAACTCGAACCCTTATTTTCTGATCTGGATAATGCCGTAATACCGGCAAAATCTTTAAATAGTGTTAATGCGGGTTTATTGCTGGAATTAGCCTTCGGCTTGTCAGCATGGAAGCAATTCGGTTCAAACCGCTGGGCATTGCGCTGCAATCCTTCAAGCGGAAACTTGCATCCGACAGAAGTCTATTTGATTAGTACTGGCAATGATTTTATTCAATCAGGCGTTTACCACTATCTCAGTCATGATCATAGTCTTGAGCGGCGCTGTCTGTTTTCTGATGATTTTCCAGATGCTTGCTTGCTCATTGGCTTGTCTTCAATCCATTGGCGAGAAGCTTGGAAATACGGTGAAAGAGCTTACCGATATTGTCAGCATGATATTGGTCACGCCTTGGGAGCTTTAAACTATGCTGCAGCAACACTGGGCTGGTCAGTGGAGTTGATTGCGGAATGGTCGGATAATGATATCAATCAATTATTAGGTCTTGATCGGGATGATTTTATAACTCTGGAGTATGAATCACCTGATATTATTTGTAGAATTCATACGCAGCCCAACAACAAGCCATTAGTCGCCAAAGCTCTGTTGGAAGCCTCACAAACTGGGGAGTGGTTCGGTAAAGCCGATTGTCTAGGCGCTAATCATAGGTATCATTGGCCGATAATCAATGAGGTTTCAAATGCTGCAAGCAAACCGAAAACTATAGAACCGATGCACCAAGCAGCCACTGAGCAATCCGCTATAAAATCATCGTGTATAAAATCAGTAACGCAAATCATTCGTCAACGCCGAAGTGCACAACAATTTAATGCCACAGCATCACTTTTGCCGAAAACAGATTTTTATAGAATGCTAGCCTCCGTATTGCCGTCTACCACCGCTTTTGAAATGTGGCGTTGGTCACCCAAAATCCACCTTTTTATTTTTGTCCATAGTGTTGAAGGCTTGTCTCCAGGTATCTACGTCTTACCAAGATATTCTGATGCACTAGAAAAATTGCAAGCTGCGACCCTATCAGATTTTGACTGGCAGAAAGTCTCAGAAGTAATACCGCTCTATCATTTACATTCTGGGGATTACAAACAGGTTGCCAAAACGTTGTCCTGTCATCAATCTATTGCTAGCGACAGTGCCTTCAGTTTGGGCATGGTTGCAGAATTTAGTGAGTCCATAGATGTAAAGCCATGGCTTTATCGACGTTTGTACTGGGAATGCGGTTTAATAGGCCAAGTTCTCTATCTGGAAGCAGAGGCTTTAGGTGTTCGAGGTACTGGTATCGGCTGTTACTTTGATGATAGCGTTCATGAACTTTTAGGTATCAAGGATGATAAATTGCAAAGTCTGTATCATTTTACAGTAGGTAAGCCACTGGAAGATCATCGCCTAGAAACATTACCGGGATATGAGCATTTAGGCATTTAGGCAGTTACGACATAGTATAGTGGTTCTGTTGCAAAGTTTTTCTAAAGCTTAAAAAGCTATATTCTGCTAATGCATCAAATCGCGAATTCAACTCTGAAGTGCAATTCTAGTATTCATGCAGCCTGCCGATTATCATCGCCAAAAAATACTGCATGAGGTGTTTTATAGTTTAGTGTTTTTCGAGGTCGATGATTGAGTTTTTGCATGACCTCCTCAACTTGGCTCTCC
>CAMDOP010000012.1 GCA_945903675.1 Crenothrix polyspora | reverse complement strand
TATCATTTCGATTTAGCTGTCGCTCTGCATGATGCCGGTGTATTGGTTATGGTCATTAATCCAAAGTCGTCTCATAACTTTGCCAAAGTATTAATGAAGAACAGCAAAACAGATGCGGTTGATGCTAACACGTTGGCTGAATACGCGGCTCGCATGGACTTCGTTGCTTGGACTCGGCCCAGCGATGAGAGCATTGCTGTGCGTTGTTTTTCTCGCCGAATTACGGCCTTAACCACTCAGAAAGCGGCTGCTAAAAATCATCTACATGCGCTAACCGCGACTCAAGAAACACCCAAAGCGGTCTTGCGTGATGCGAAATTAGCGATTACTCAATTACAAAAACGTATCGATCGCTTAACAACAGAGGCGCTACTTTTGATCGGCAAACACCCTAAGCTCGAACGGTCACTGACGTTATTGATCAGCATCAAAGGTATTGCCCAAACCAGTGCTATTTCGCTTATGGGCGAGTTGTTATTATTGCCACCTGATCTTACTCATCGAGAATGGGTTAAGTTTGCAGGACTAGACCCTAAAGCGTTTGATTCTGGCAAAAGCGTTCATAAGAAGTCGCGCATATCTAAAGCTGGCAATCGAAACATTCGTGCAGCTCTTTATATGCCAGCTTTAAGTGCCAAACAACACGACCCCCATGTAAGGGCTTATTTCCAACATCTTGTGGCTAATGGCAAAAAACCGTTACAGGCTGTCTGTGCAATCATGAGAAAATTAATTCACGCTATTCACGGTATGTTGAAAAATGACGAACCTTTCGATAATACGCGTTTCTATAAAATTCCGGTCTCGGCCGTATAGTGAAAAATGAACGTAAATACCTTTGACTTTGAACAGAGTATCTACGGGACTGCTTGAATAGGTCTATCAAGCGTTAGACAGCCCTATAAGTGCTTGAATAGGTCTAGCAAGCGTTGGATAGACCAATAACTGCTTGAATAGGTCTAGTCAGCGTTGGATAGACCAATAAGTGCTTGGATAGGTCTAGCAAGCGTTGGATAGACCAATAACTGCTTGGATAGGTCTAGCAAGCGTTGGATAGACCAATAACTGCTTGGATAGGTCTAGCAAGCGTTGGATAGACCAATAAGTGCTTGAATAGGTCTAGTCAGCGTTGGATAGTCCTATAAGTGCTTGAATAGGTCTAGCAAAGTTAGCTAGGGTGGGCAACGCTCACTGCCCACCACTCAATCGGTAGTGATGGGCAAACGATAATACTGTTTGCAAACTTTAGATGACTGATGTTTATAATCCATACTTCGTAGCCTCGATTTAGCAAGGTAGGGTCGAGAATTATCAGCGTTCTGATTCCCTCTATACCACTGCGTTTTTTCGAGATGACTTGCTAAAGCCTAAAATGTTGTTGATTGACAGTAACTGTCGGTCAGCAGTTGGTCGAACTTAGTCATTCACGAAAGCCCGAGTACTCGGTTTAATCTAAGGCAAATCATTGCTAGGATTACTGTCCTGTTGTTCAGATATAACGTCAATTAAGGCATAAAGTATTTCTTCTTCTTTTTCTGATGACAAACTAATTGAAACTTCTGAAATATAAAATATCAGTCCTACCAGCATTAACAAAATAGACACTACAAAAACCAATACGCCAACCATTAATGCTTGCTGTATATACAAAGCTAATCCGATGATTAAACAAGTAACTTAGATGAAGTAAAATTGAATCGAGGAAGTCGGAGTGCTGTAAATCTTTGATGTTGCTTTGCTGCATCGATGCTACAAAGAAAGGGGGCTGACACCTTTACATTAAAAGATAAGATGCTTAACGGCGAGTAGTTAAGGCTGGAGTAAAACAGCTTCAGCTGTTTTATAGTGCAATAGCTGAAGTTGTTGCACTGTTGTATTTATAAGCTTGATGAGGTGTTGGGGATTCCTTGGCAGAAAGACGCGCTAGGATCAATCAAAAAACGATCATTGAGCGTGGTGCGACCTATTAACATACGGAATAACATACTATCCCGATTTGTCAGGGTCATTTCTGCGGAAATGATTGCAGAACCTAATAATAATTGTGTTTCTATAACATAACGGCGCTGTTTGTGGCCACCAGAGTCAGATACCATGCGTCTGTCTTTGATGGCGGCATGACACTCAATCACAATATCAGTATTATTTTGCTCAGGATGTATGGCAAACATAACCCAGCGCTGATTTTGTTTTCGATAAGGCTCTATGGCAAAGGCGTGTAAAGCAGAAGATCTAGCACCGGTGTCGATTTTAGCTTTAATATGCTCAAGATTAAGTTCAGGTAGTGTTACCCATTCTCGCCAACCTAATATAGCTTGCGATTGCTCAGTAGCGGTCGTGTTTAAGGCAGAATGGGTCATTTAAGTATAGTCATCATCAAACTATTAATCAGTAGTCTGAGTATCAGATTTTTTTTCTGATCCATTATTAGGTTGAGTATCACGCTTACGTCCCCTACGTATATAGTTATTGCCACGTCTTTTGTTATTGGCTTTTACACGTCTAATATCAAGTTTTTGCTGATTGATTTCTACCGTTTTCAAATGTAGAAATATATCGGGTGGCATTTCATCGGGTAATTCTAAGAGGGTATATAAGCTATGAATATGAATATTATTGATATTGTTTTTGTCTACGCCAGACTCTTCAATTAATAGCTTTCTAAGCTGATCCGCTGTAACGTGTTGTTTGCTACCAACGTCCAGTCGATAACGAATCAACTTGATGCCCGTAGCTACAGTGCTTTTGCTTAAGCTTGGTGAAGGTGTTTCTGGATATTTAGGCAGGGCTACTTGCTCTGCTTTTTCAATGGCTGGGATTAAGCTGAGTATAGCCGCTGCACACGTTAAGCTATCAATGTCTAATTCAGTGCAAAGTGTGCGGATTAAAGCGCGGTTAGCATCTAAATTAGTGCTGCTTAAAATCTGTTGTAATTGATTTTTCAACGACTACTCTCTTTCTATAGTTTGGCTATATATTCGATTATGGATAAATTTCCACAAAACCTTCGTCTCGTAGTCTACGCATCCAAAGTTCGGTTTCTTCTTCAATTTTACGTTTACGTATTGCTTCGCGGATTAGATTCTTTTTATGTACTTCACTATCATCTTTAGCTTTACGGTCTAGTACTTGAATTAAATGCCAACCAAACTGTGATTGTATAGGCTCGCTTAATGCATTGATAGCCAGTTTATTCATGGTCTCTTCAAAGGGCTTAACCAAATCACCTGGACTCACCCAGTCTAGCGAGCCGCCTTTGATGGCCGAGCCTTTGTCGTCTGAGTTAGCGCGCGCTAGTTTGCTAAAATCATCACCATCAACAATACGATCTCGTAAAGCTTGTAGTCGGTTTTTGGCTTCGTTATCATCGATTAATTCATTGGTTTTGATTAAGATGTGGCGAACCTTGGTTTGGGTGGTGACGTGGTTATCTAAGCCTTTAATTTCTAGCATTTTAATGATATGAAAGCCGCTAGGGCTTCGGATAGGGTCAGAGACTTCATTCGATTGCATCTGACTAACTTTGAGAGCAAACAAAGTCGGTACATCATTAATGGTGCGCCAGCCTAAGTCCCCACCTTTTAGAGCGTTATCATCTTCTGACTCACTCATGGCGACTTGAGTAAAGCTTTGTCCAGCACGTAAATTTTTGACTAGGGTATCTGCTTTAGCTTCGGCTTTTTGTATTTCTGAGGCTGAGGCACCTTCTTTAAGTGCAATCAGGATATGGCCTAAATGATATTGCACATTTTCAACACCGGTTTTCCCTTGTGTTTCTATGAAATGATCGACTTCGCGATCCGTTACTTTGATGCGCCCACCAATTTCTCGACTACGTAATTGGTTGATGATGATTTCATTACGCATATTATCTAAAAAAGACTTATAGGGCATGCCTTGCTTTTCTAGTTCTGTTCTAAACTGCTCTAGCGACATATTGTTTCTTTGCGCAATATCCGCTGCAGAATTGGCAATTTGATCCTCGCTAACATTAATGCCTGCTTTTTCAGCTAATTGGCGTTGAAGTTTATCTAAGATCATTTTTTCCAACACCTGTTTACGTAATACAGTTTCTGGTGGCGGGGGTGTGTTACCGGCACGAATTCTTTGTGAGATGGTAGTCACTTCTTTATCAAGCTCTTGTTCGAGAATAATATCCTCTTCTACTACGGCGGCTATTTTTCCTAGCATTTCAGCCTGTGCAGAAAAATAACTAAAGAACAACGCGCCAAATAACAATGGCATCAGGGATTTTTTCAACATATCGTTATAAATCATTTTTTTGAGTTTTCCGGAAACCATAAATACTTCTTTGTAAGAACTGATCAACATCATCGCCAAAACCAGTTAAGCCTTTAAGTTCTATTTGAAAGAACACACCATCTTGGCTGGAACCAGGCACTGTTGTGCCAGTGGTTGCAGCTACAACTTGATTGTTAATAATCGTTACATTGTTCATGTAATGCCTAGCGAGTAATCGAAAGCGCCAGCAGCAGTTTTCTTTTTCTACGCCTATAAAACTATCTTGAATTTCATTATAGAGTAAGGAATATTGCATGCGCCCTAATAGATGCCAATCTTTGGCGATAGGCCAACGAAAAGAGGTGTCACCTTGGGTGATGTTGTTAGTGCCATCAGGGAATAATGGGTTTTTTCTGTAGAGATAGCCTATGTTAAACAGCTCGTTGTTTTGGTTTTTAAAATGAATATTGGCCTTGATTCTTTCAATATCATTTCTGATAGGATTCCATTGTGCCCCAGTGTTAACCGATATTTGCCTGCTCAGTTCACTGGATAACTCGGTCACTAAATTAGATTCAGAGTCCTTAGATGCGCCCATATTAACGAGCGTACCATTAGATAGTAGAGTGGGTACTCCGATTTGGCGATCTTGAAAATAGAAGATCTCACCGACATTTAATTTAAGTCGCTCTAAGCCGGTACTATCATCAACTAATCTGGAGGTGAAGGCAGTAGTGATTTGATTGGCATTTTGTATACGATCAGTACCACTAAAGCTATTTTCTCTGAACATCGTATTAAATTGGAAATCATAAAGCGAAGAATCGAATACCGGTATATTGTTTTGATTGGCCGAGGGTACGTACAAATAAAATAAACGTGGTTCTATGGTATGTACAAAAGTTGAATTGGCAAGATTGACATTTCTTTCTAATGACAGGCCAGAGTCTGCTGAAAAAATGGGTAGAGTTCTAGTAATAGCAGCCGGCGAGTTATCTTGTCCATTATTCAAGGAGTAATTGGTGTTTTGTAAAGAAAATTTAGGTGTAATAAATGCACTGGCTGTTTGTAAGGGCAGGCTTATGGAGGGTCGCGTATTTATACGCTGACCCTCAATGATATTGCTAGTATGCTGGAAATTCACCAATTCATTTTGCACTTCGGTGTGTATCGGTAAACCACTAAAGTCATGTGCGTAATTAAGATTTAGCTGCGGTAACCTTCTATACGGTAGAGAGTTATCTGGTGCTGCCGGATTAATTGATTGGTAACTATCCGCTGCACCAATAAAATTAAAGCCATATTTATTGTAATTGACGTTGGCAAAGCTTCTTAGGTAATTATAGTTTGTAAAGCCTAAGGCGGTACCTGTGGTAGCGATATAGGTATCGTCTGAAACTAAATTCAAATCCATGTTTGAACTTAATGCGGGATTAATCACCGAGCTGTTTTGTAATGAAAACAAATAGCGTGAGGTATTCAGTTGGCTATCATTAGGCATATATTCTGCTCCTAATTTACCTGTAGCATATTCGGTTAAATAACGAAATTTACCTGCCATTAACGGGCCTCTGGATGTTAATTCCCTAGGCGTTAAGGTTGCATCATAATTAGGGGCAATATTCCAATAATAGGGTGCTGCTATCAACATACCACTGAAGCGTGTGCTACTAAAAGTGGGTGAAAGAAAACCAGAAACACGCCTGTCGTCGATAGGGAAGGATAAGTACGGCGTATAAATCACGGGTGTGCCTTTGAATTCAATCCAAGTATTTTTAGTCGTGCCTTGACCCGTTACTTTATCTATTTCCAATTCAGAGGCGTGAATCACCCAATCTTGGTTGCCGGGACGACAGGTGGTATAAGAAACATTGGTATATTGAGATAAGGTCTTGCTTTTACGGAAGTAGGATTCTGCGAAGCCTCTTAATGGTGTTGTGGGCGAAATAAACTCTACATCTCTAAGTTTGGCTTGGTCATTGGCTAGGTTAATCGTGGCCGCTTCCGTATGTAAGGCCAGTGTATCTTCACGATAATAAACGTCGCCCTGTAAATTCATGACATCTGAGACATTGTCGTAATTGGCAATGTGTGAAATCGCGTGTTGATCAGCGCGATTAATGAGTACATTACCCGAGTAATCACTGATTTCATTATCAAAGATTTCAGCAAAATTAGATTTAACATCTAAAGGCGTGACTTCACGTAGATCTGCAGAAGAAATAAAGTTACGTTTTTTGGTTGGGCCTGCGCCGCAATTTTCCCAAGGATCATAAGGCAGTTGCGAGGTGAGTGTGCTAAAGATTTGCTCTTGTTGATGATTAAAGGCTGGATCTAATAAGCTCATCATGGGCTTTTCAAAGGTTTCAGGTTTATTATTGTGCATGGATTCTGCACCAACAACGATTGGATTGACAGTTTGATCAGGTGCAGGAGAGTCTGCTGGTGCTCCAATAGGCTGGCAATCCCAAGTAGCTTTCTTTGAACTAGAACCGCAGTTCCAGCCTGAACGCTGGGTATTGTTACTTGCGCTGGCTGATTGTAATGGCAAAGCAGCAGTTGTTTTTGTTACGCTGGGTTTAGTGGGCGTCACTGTTCTTTCTTGAATTGAAGCGGAAGTCGTTGAGCTGGCAGGTTTTGCTTCAATAGGCTCAGATTGATGAACAACAGTGAGTGCCGGGCTTATCGGTTTAGCTATGGGTGCTGGTTCTATGTTGGCTGATTTTACGGGTTCAGTTTCGGCGGCTTTAGCCGGATATAAATCATCTATAGTGACTGTTCCGGTTGCAGGGGCTTTAACGGGCTCTGCTTTTGCAGGTGAGGGCGTCGGTTCAGCAGTAGCTACCTTTTTTTTTTCACCTACGCAGACCCATTCTTTACTGTCTTTATTCTGCTCACAATTCCACGAGGCATCGTTTGCATGACTGACTGAGGTAACTAAGGAAGGTAAAAAAACCAGAAATAAACGGCGAAGCATAGGCGGCATTAAGTTTAGTGGCGTTACAGAACGTAAATCGAATAGAATGCTAATGCAGTATTTTACCTTAATTTATCCAGTATTATAACTAAACTCACTCAAATATAACGATGTTCGACGATTTAAGAACAATATCACTACTCGATTGGTTAGAAAACGACTTATTAATGATCGTAGATTCCTGCCAATTGGCCTCTAGCGATGCTAGTTTTAGACGCTATTTTAGAATTAAAACCCCCGAAGCTTCATATGTGGTGATGGATGCACCCCCGGATAAAGAAAATACCGAGTCCTTTATTTATGTGGCTCAGTTATTAGCAAAGATCAATGTCAATGTGCCAATTATTTTTCACCAAAATAGTGTGGAAGGGTTTTTACTGCTGGAAGATTTTGGCTCGCAGTGTTACTTAGATCAGTTGACGATAGAAAATGCGCCTGAGTTGTATGGTCGTGCTTTTGATGCGTTGTTATTAATGCAGTCACACTCAACACTAGGGCATAAGAGTTTACCGACTTATGATCAAGCATTGTTAAAGCGAGAGTTGACTATTTTCGAAGACTGGTTTTTACATGACGGCTTAGATACCCCAATTCCAGTTAGTCTTTGGAGCAGCCTATGTGATGTGTTGATGAACTCTGCATTAGAACAACCGCAAGTGTGTGTACATAGAGATTATCACTCGCGTAACTTAATGTTTTTGACTGATGATTCGCCCGGCATCATAGATTTTCAAGATGCGGTTATTGGTCCTATCACTTACGATTTGGTGTCATTATTGCGGGATTGTTATATCAGTTGGTCACCCGAACTCGTAGAGCAGTGGCGTAACGAATATTATCAGCGCTTAGTCGATTTAGATTTAATTGCGGTGAGTCCAGAGCAATTTAAACGCTGGTTTGATTTAATGGGCTTACAACGGCATCTTAAGGCTATCGGTATTTTTTCAAGATTACATTTGCGAGATGGCAAATCAACTTATCTTAATGATATTCCGCGTACCTTAACTTATGTACTCGCTGTGTGTGCCCAATATCCAGAGTTGTCAGACTTTTCACAATTTTTGCAAGAGCAAGTTGTTCCAGTGTATGAAGCATTCACACAGAGTCATGCATCATGAAAGCGATGATCTTAGCGGCAGGTCGCGGTGAGAGAATGCGGCCATTAACTGATCATACGCCTAAGCCTTTGCTAAAGGTTGCAGGGCGTGCGCTGATTGAGCATACCATTAGTCAATTAGTGGCAGGTGGCTATACCGACATTGTGATTAATCATGCTCATCTCGGCCAACAAATTGTTGATTATTTAGGGGATGGACAACGATATGGTGCCAGCATTCAATATTCACCAGAAGGTGAGTTAGGTTTAGAAACGGCTGGCGGCATTATTAATGCCCTACCTTTATTGGGACAGGGTGTTTTTTTAGTGGTCAATGCCGACATAGCTACCGACTTTGCTTATGCGCAATTGCATAAGCTAAAGCTTGATTTAGCTCACTTGGTACTAATTGATAATCCAACTCATCATCCACAAGGTGATTTTGGTCTTGATAATCTAGGGCAGGTCGGTATGCACCTTTCAGAGCGACTTACTTTTAGTGGCATCGGACTTTACCATACCAATTTATTTAAAGGTTTAGAAAGTGGTAGTCGTAAATTAGGCGTGTTATTGCGAGGGGCCATTGAGTCAGGTCGGGTTAGCGGACAATATTTTCCAGGGTTTTGGATGGATATTGGTACCCCTGAACGCTTGCAGGCTTTAGCTGCATTAAGCTGGACGTCTAACAAATGAGCTCGCTAATGATGTTGGCTTAGTAATACGGTACTAGGCTTGCCAGCAATACTGATAATGCGCATTGCTGCGGCAAGCCTAAATTAAGTGTTTGAGTTATTTGTTATAAGCTTTTAGATTAGCTAAATTAATTATCTAAACTAGCCAAATCAATCACGAATCGATATTTAACATCACTTTTTAATACGCGTTGATAAGCTTCGTTAATTTGTTGTATGGGGATGATTTCAATCTCTGAACTTATGCCATGTTCGGCACAGAAATCTAACATTTCTTGAGTTTCTTTAAGCCCCCCTATTAATGAACCAACAATACTACGACGTTTAAAAATCAAATGACCTACGGTGGGTGACACATGCGGATGATCAGGTACACCGACTAAACATAAGGTACCATCGCGTTTAAGTAACTGCGTATAGTCATCTAAATTATGAGGGGCTGCAACGGTGTTTAATATAAAATCGAAGCTACCTAAATGCGCTTGCATTTCATCGGTGTTTGTCGAAATCACTACTTCATCAGCACCCAATCTTTTAGCATCTTCGGCTTTAGCTGGGGTGGTGGTAAAAAGGACTACATGCGCACCAAAGGCATGGGCAAATTTAAGTCCCATGTGCCCAAGGCCACCAAGACCTACGATACCGACTTTATCGCCTTTGCCAATATTCCAATGCTTTAAAGGTGAGTAAGTAGTAATGCCCGCACATAATAAAGGTGCCGTCTCGGCAAGAATCAGTTTATCTGAAATATGCAGTACAAAATCATGATCAACCACAATTTGCTTAGAATAGCCGCCATAATTATTAACACCCGTTAGTTTTTCAGGGCTGTTATAAGTAAAAGACGCCTTATTGCAAAACTGTTCCAAATGATCCTGGCAATCAGGGCAGGTGCGGCAAGAATCTACCAAACAACCCACACCCACGTTGTCACCCACCTTAAACTTTGTGATGGCATCGCCTATTTTGCTAATTTTACCGACAATTTCATGACCAGGTACGATAGGGAAGACTGATCCACCCCATTCGTTGCGGGTTTGATGTATATCAGAATGACATACGCCACAGTAAAGTATATCTATTTGAATATCAGTAGCGCGAAGCTCGCGACGTTCAAAGCTGAAAGGAGTCAGTGGCGCATTTTTCTGTAGAGCGGCGTAGCCAATAGTCTGTGTCATGATGTTCCTTGTAAAGTAATATAGCATAGGGTTCCGCTTAGGTTAATACTATGTTAACCCAACATTCTTATCGTGCATAAATAGGTTACGAATTTATAGCGCTAACATAGTATTTTTTTAACAGGGGCTAAGAGCCTATACCTAGAAGGGTTAGTAAAAACAGTTAATAGGATATGGATCTTTCAACACTCAGCTAGATGTGTTTAAATTACATCAATTCCGCATTATTATTAAGCTAATAAGAGATCAATAACACATGAATCGCACTGGGTTAGGAGCATGGTTTTTTTTAGTCTTCGTTTTAGGTTTGACGGCTTGTAGTAATGATCCTTACAAAGACAAGCCTGATATAAGTGCTACTGATTCAAGTACGCTGCCTGCACAAAATACTTATAAATATCCCACTCAATACGGAACTTTCTTAAAACCAGGTGAGCTAGAGCCGGCCGTCGATTTTTGGCGTAAAACCTATGCCGTTTGGCATCGATCAGAAGTTGCTGTGCATGATGATCGCTATATGGATGTTATTTATGAAGTCTTTGTTTTGCCTGGCAATGTGGGCGAAGGTTTAACGAGTGAACAAAAGAACATAGTTAGTCAACGCCGTGAATATTGGCGTGCACAGTTATTGGTGCTAGAGGCTAAAGTACGCAATAACGAGTCTTTGAATACGAACGAAAAGCAAATTATTGCTAAATTCACTCATTTTGGTCGGCAAATACATCCTGTAGTTACAGGCGCGTCTGAACGCATACGATCTCAACGTGGTACACGTGAACGCTTTAAACAAGGTTTAGATATTAGTCAGCGTTATGATCGACAATTTAGACGAATATTTAAAGACGCGGGCTTGCCAGAAGACTTAGCTTTTTTACCCCATGTAGAATCTTCATTTCAGTTTTCTGCCAAATCTTCTGCGGGAGCTGTTGGTATGTGGCAATTTACTAAGTCTGGCGCGCAAACCTTTATGCCTGATAATAATAAGATTGATCTCCGCTTAGATCCTGTGGCTTCTGCTGTGGGGGCGGCTAACTACTTAAAGCATGCTTATAAAAAACTAAATGATTGGCCAGCAGCGATTACTTCCTATAATCATGGTATAGGCGGTATGAAGCGAGCTCAAAATCAAGTGGGGCGTGATTTTGTTCAAATTGTAGATACTTACAAAGGACCTGCATTCGGTTTTGCTTCTAGGAACTATTATGCCCAGTTCTTGGCTGCACGAGAAATTGCCAATAACCCTAGACAGTATTTTCCGTAGGCTAACTATCTACTTATCAGGATATAGTTTAGTTGTTACATCGGTCATTGATTGTATTACTCTTTATAAATGCTTAGAGCCCAAACATGAATCTTCAAAATCAACATTGGATAGATGCTACCCAAGCTTGGTTAAAAACCATTATCATTGAATACAGTATTTGTCCCTTTGCAAAAAGGGAAATGGAGCGAGGAAGTATTTTTTATGCGGTTAGCCACGAGCGAAAAATAAAAACGTGCCTACAGCAGTTACTGCAAGAATGTGAGCGTTTAAATACAGATGCAGGCATTGAAACTACGTTACTAATTTATGCCGGAGCTTTTAGTTTATTTGATGATTATTTAGATTTTCTGGCTATGGCTGAAGATGTCCTGATTGATGAAGGCTATGAAGGTATTTATCAATTAGCCAGTTTTCATCCTGATTATTATTTTAATGAATCAGAAGGGGATGATGCTGCGAACTATACTAATCGGTCGCCTTATCCCATGTTGCATTTGTTGCGTGAGACTTCTATTGACCGAGCGGTTAATACTTACCCTGATACGGATGCAATACCCGAGCGCAATGTGGCTTTAACTCGTCAGTTGGGTCTTGCTAAAATCAAGGCTTTATTAGCGGCTTGCTACCCTACAAGTACATAGCTATTTGTTCACTGCCCACCGTTAAGATATTGAGTTGCTTAGAGTAAAACAGCTTCAGCTGTTTTAAAAGACAATAGCTGAAGCTCAGCACTCCAGTGTTTTGTTTTTTGCTTAACTTAAGTGCAATGAACTATCGCTTATGGACTTTATATAGATAGACACTGTTGTATTTATTTCAGACAAACGCCTAATAAATCTATATTATGATGCGTTTTTTAAACACCAAAAGGTTTTATTATGCAAGTAGCTGACAATACGGCTGTTTCAATACATTATACGCTCACTAATGATGAAGGCGAAGTGCTCGATAGTTCAATCGATGACGAAGCGATGGTTTATTTACAGGGCGCTGGGAATATTATTTCAGGATTAGAGCAGTCCTTAGTTGGCAAAGTAGCTGGTGATAAATTTAAAGTACGTATAGAAGCCGAACATGCTTATGGTGAACTTTCTGATGATATGATTCAGGTTATTCCACGCGAAATGTTTGAAGGTATTGAAGAAATTGAAGTAGGTATGCAATTTCATGCGGATGTAAGTCACGGTACTGGTGTTGTTACTGTCATCAGCTATGATGAAAATGAAGTAACCGTTGATGGTAATCATCCTTTAGCGGGACAAGCTTTAACCTTCGATGTTGAAGTAATAGACGTTAGAGCGGCAACCGAAGAAGAAGCCCATCATGGACATATCCATGGTGCAGGCTGCCACCACTAATCGTTCGAAGGATCAGTGGTCTTTCATAGCTAAGGCCACTGATTATTCTACAAACACCTATTATTCTAGTGTTTATCGGCTAACAAATTAAGGCGGGCTTAACCCTTTGACTGCAATTAGATGGGTTGTGTCTAAAAGTGAGAGGTTAACTTAAATTGTTCTGCCTTAAGTTAATAGCCTGTTTATCATTTAAGATCAGCCATAACCTTCTTCAGCTCAGCTAAAACACGTTGTTGTTTATCGAGTGGTAATTGTCTTAAGCTTTGTTCAAATTCAATCAGACTATAAGTAGATGTGGCCGCTTTGCCATTGTCAGTGCTTAAGTTGCAATCAGCTAATACTTGCTTAATCGTTAGGTCAGCATTTGTTAAGGGCATGGAGCTTGATAGCACAGTGCGTATGATAGTGTTGACATGAATAAGTAACGTTTGTCCCGTTAATAAATCTTCCGCCAATTGTTTTGCAAATTCTTCGGTATAACCTTTGCGCTTGGAATCTGGGAATGTTTTCATCGCGATAGTCATGGCTGGCATTTTATCTATTTGATAATCGATATTAAAGCGACTACTTTGCGAGGTAATTAGGTTATTGGCTTCAATGGTGGCCTGTAAATTATTACCCTTACAAACCAACTTTAACTTAAGGTAATCATATAAGCCGGGCATGGGGAGTGGGGATTGTGCATAGCTGAACGATTGATTACTTAATTTATCAACTTCTTGATGATAGCTCCAGACGTTATCTGCCTTCGCGATTATGGGAAGGGTGATTAAAAACGCTAAAATCAAGCGATTGGGAAAATTGAATCGTTTCATATACTGGTTCCGTATCAAAGCGTGGTCTGTGGTAGGCTAGTTTTTTGAATTAAAATAGCTTAAAGAATTAGGGCTGAGTATAGTCTGAATGAGACGACTTTGCTCTTTTATAAGCTACGTTAATTTCTTAACAGCTACAGGTGAAAATAGGTGTCCTATTTAAGGCGTATTATAAAGTGGCGTAGCTACAATTCGCTCATCAATTTGTTTAGATAATGCTTGATAAACCTCGCTATCAACGGACTCAAAACGTTGCTTAAATTCAGTGTCATCCATATGTTCAGGTAGGTCCGATGGGTCCGGCATAAAGTCAGTGTAGTCTTTAATTTCCGATAATTTCTTTTGAAGTTTACGTGCGCTTTCTGGTGAAGATGTCGCCATTTCACCAAAGCGAGTGCCGGCTTTATCGGCCGCTAAATCCACAAAACTAAAGCCGCTACCACCTTGTGCGTCACTTAATTCCTTTTCTTCACCTACCGCTTTTGAGACCTGATCGTTCATAGCTGCAGTAATCGCAGCCGAGCCGATAAAATGTTGGGCAAGATCAGCGCGTTTATATAAAAAAGTAGGGTAGCGCTTTTCTGTGTTTAACGTTGTTAAAGGTATTGATAAAAACTTTTTGGTTTCTTTACGATTAACATAATTATTGATCGTGACAATGACCATTTTGTTTTCTTCAATCGCATTTTCTAAAGTAGAGCGTTGGTAGGCCAAGGTAAATAAAGGTTTTAATAGGTCTGCTAGCGATAAGCGCCATGCAGAATTATGTTGTTTTATGACTTCAGACAATTTTTGTTGATAAATATCAAGGTTGGCATTGTTGCCACCTTCAGCTAATACATTTTGTGCTTGTATGAGATTTTCTAAGCTAGAGTGATAGCTAATGGTGACTTTTTGCTGATCAATAATAATACTTTTAATAGGTCTAGTCGCTAAGATGAAGTATTCATTGAGTGAGGTATGGCGGATGATGTTGTCGATAACAAAGGCTGAAAATTTAGCAGGCAATAATAATTCACCGGCTTTAAATTTTTTTAAGCTAGGCAATTCATTGTTACCTTCGTTACCAAAGCGAAAGCTAATATTTAAATACTGACCTAGATAATTTTTTGGCAAGGACATCGTTACGATAAATCGAACGACATTATCTTTTAATTCAATTTTGACGGCACTTTTTCGATAGCGATTAAACAAATAATTAGCAGCTAAATTGATATCTGGTTGAGTTAATTCAATGGTGCCTATTTCATCAGGTTTAGTTTTAGAGCCTTCGTATAATATTTTTTTTGCTCTAATAATGTCGTCATGGGTAAGTGTCCAGGTATTAGCAACAGTCGGTGTGTCGCTAATGCCAAAAAAAATGAGTAGTGCGCACAAAATACCTAGGGTGCTCAGAAACATTAAAATAAGACGTAAAATAACTTTCATAAATACGTCGCTTAAGACAATTCTAACTTGAATCCCGCTGCTTTAATGTAATCGGCTTCTAAAATTAAGTCAGCATGGGTTAGGGGAGAATTATCTAGCCAAGTATCAGGGAATTTAAGCGTAATCTTGGAATTAATTAATTGTATTTCAAAGAGTGGTAGTTCTTGTTTGATTCGATTTCGGTGTAATACTACCGCTAATCTTAAAATCAATGTTAGATAAGGTGCCTGAATATTCCATGGCGAGGGTAATTCATTAAAAATAGTTTTTGATAATTTACGTCTATGGGCTCTAATTATCGAGGCCAGTAATAGTTGGTCTTGTTGAGAAAATCCTGCTAAATCAGCATTGCCTATAATATAGGCGCTATGTTTATGGTATTGGCTATGAGCTATATCAATACCTATTTCATGGAGATCAGCCGCCCAATTTAAAAATTGCACACAGTTTTCGTCATTAGCCCAGGCATAGCTAGTACTTAATTGACTTAACATAATGTGGATAGTTTTTTTAATGCGTTTGGCGTGTTTTTTGTCTATATGATAGCGCTTAGTGACCGCATTTACAGTTTCTGAGCGCATATCTTGATTATAAATACGCCCTAATAAATCTTGTATCAAACCCTCTCTTAATGCACCCTCAGATATAGTCATTTGGTCTATATTAAGCGTTTTGAACGTGGCATAAACAATTGCCAAGCCGCCAGCAAAGACAGGTAAACGATCAATATCTAGACCTGGTAAGTTTAATTCATCAATATGAGTGTATTGATTGAGGTGGTTAACCAGTATTTCAAGACCTTGTTTAGTAATGCCATTATTGCTCCAGTTATTAGCTTGCAATACTTTGGCTATAGAACGTAAACTGCCAGATGAACCTATGGCTTCATCCCAGTTTTTGGATTTAAACGTATTTTGGAAAGGCTCTAATTTTTGTTCAGCAAATAAGGTGGCTTGGTCAAAAGCCATTTTGGATAGAAAACCATCTTTAAAAAAGCTATTACTCATGGATATACAGCCCATGTGTAAGCTTTCTTTTTCTTGAGGCGTATCATTAGCGCCGATAATATATTCGGTGCTGCCTCCTCCTATATCCATAACTAAGCGTAAATTGGCATTGCTGCTTAGGCTATGCGCAACGCCGGCATAGATCAGTCGCGCTTCTTCTATACCCGAAATGATATGGATAGGGTGGCCTAGAGCGAGTTCGGCTTTAATTAAAAATTGACCAGCATTTTTGGCCATACGTAAGGTGTTGGTTCCTACTATGCGGACACTGCCAGCAGGGAAGTTGTGAATTCGTTGGCCGAACCGCTCTAGACAAGCGAGCGCATTCTGTTGGGTCTTTTCATCCAGTATTTGTTCTGAGTTTAATCCTGAAGCTAACCTGACCATCTCCTTAAGTCGGTCTACGGTTTGTAATTTGCCATTTTTTAGGCTACAAACAATCATATGGAAGCTATTAGAACCTAAATCTACAGCGGCTACGAACTCAGGGGGAGTATTCTGCACGGGTTATCCAATTTGTCTGCGGGGCGTGTTAATATCTGATAATATTACACGGATTTTACTAGCCATCACTGTGGTTTGTATAAAATGTAATGGGACACAATAGGCTAGTTTTTGTTATTGTCCCACATTAGGCGAGTTTATATTGGTTGTCATGGAGTTATATGCGTAATTTAACTTATTTAAAGGTTTTCGTTAAGTGTTAGTTTCAATATGAATGCATTATCTATTCGCAACCTAAAAAAAATATATAACAATGGTTTTGAAGCTTTAAGTGGCATCGACCTTGAAGTGGAACCTGGTGATTTCTTTGCTTTATTGGGACCCAATGGTGCCGGTAAATCAACGACTATCGGTATTATCAGTTCATTGGTAAATGAATCTAGTGGCTCAGTGAGTATATTTGGTCATGATTTAAAAACCGAACGATCTCTTGCTAAAAGTTGCTTAGGTTTAGTGCCGCAAGAAGTTAACTTTAACCAATTCGACACGGTTAAAAGTATCGTTTTTAATCAAGCAGGTTATTATGGTTTGCCTCGTAAGCTTGCGCTACAAAGAACAGAACATTGCCTTAAACAAATGGATTTGTGGGATAAACGCGACACGGTATCTAGGCGTTTATCTGGCGGTATGAAACGCCGTGTTATGATTGCACGCGCTATGGTACATGCACCTAAGTTATTGATTCTTGATGAACCCACAGCGGGTGTCGATATTGAAATTAGGCGCTCAATGTGGAAAATGATGCAAGAAGTTAATCAGGAAGGGACGACTATCATTTTAACCACACATTATTTAGAAGAAGCCGAGAGTCTATGTCGTAATATAGCCATTATCGATCAAGGGCGTATTGTTGAAAATACTGACATGACTAGTCTGTTAGCAAGATTGCATGTCGATCATTTTGTGCTTGATTTAGCAGAGCCTCTGGCGCAAGCGCCGATCATTTCGGGTTATAAAATTGAGCGCATAGCTGCCAAGGTGCTCGATGTTGCGGTTCCAAAGGAAATTGGTCTTAATTTTTTGTTTAGTCAATTAAGCGCACAAAATATTACCGTGGTTAGTCTTAAGAATAAGAGTAATCGTTTAGAGCAGTTATTTATGAATTTAATTGATGCTAAGCCAGCCGGGAATATTTGATGAATTACTCTATTGCCTTTAGAACCATAGTGACTAAAGAGATTTTTCGTTTTATTCGTATTTGGCCGCAAACATTATTACCTCCTGCTATTACCACAGCCCTGTATTTTTTAATTTTCGGTAAATTAATAGGTGACCGTATTGGTGCTATTAATGGTGCATCTTATATGGACTATATTGTTCCAGGTATTATATTGATGTCGGTTATTAGTCATTCCTACGCCAATGTTGTCTCGTCTTTCTATTCAACCAAATTTCAACGTAATATTGAAGAGTTGTTAGTTGCTCCAGTGCCCAATTGGATTATTTTATGTGGCTATGTGAGTGGTGGCATCATTCGAGGTTTATTAGTGGGGTTTGTGGTGGCATTAATCTCCTTATTATTTGCAGACATCGTTGTTAAAGATATGTTTATAGCTTTATCAATAATGTTTTTAACAGCGACTCTTTTTTCATTGGCGGGCTTTATTAATGCCGTGTTAGCAGAAAGTTTTGATGATATTTCTATTATCCCCAACTTTATTTTAACGCCATTAAGTTATTTAGGTGGGGTGTTTTATTCCGTTAAAATGTTGCCAGATATATGGCAAAACATCTCTTTAGGCAATCCTATTTTGTACATGATTAATGCGTTTAGATATGGCTTGATAGGGGTAACCGATGTCGATATTCAGCTGGCTTATATTATGACGGTTGGGTTTATTCTGGCCTTAACGCTGATTAGTTTGTTTTTACTTTATAAAGGTATAGGCATTAAAAATTAGTTTTAACTGATGCATTATTGCTTAAATCCATTATTAATTAATAAAGTATAAGGCATCTATCAGTTGTTAATATCGCCTTAAATAGTATTAATTGATACGCAAACAACAAAATCACACGTGATTTACTGTAACTAAAGTATGAGACGGTATATAATCGAATGCTTTGATTCAATCATTTAGACAATTCAAACCGGAAATAAAACATGCTGGGTAAGCTAGTTAGATTAGTTGTAGGGAGCCGTAACGACAGGCTGATAACGAAGAAAAGAAAGTTGGTCAAGAATGTCAACGCATTAGCTTCGGAATACGAAAAACTGTCTGATGAGGCAATTAAAGCAAAAACTCAAGAGTTTCGTGATCGTCTTGAACTAGGCGAAAAGCTGGATAAAATGATTCCAGAAGCCTTTGCTGCGGTCAGAGAGGCCTCTTCACGTGTCTTCGGTATGCGTCATTTTGATGTGCAACTGATAGGTGGCATGATCTTACATGACGGTAAAATTGCTGAGATGAAAACCGGTGAGGGTAAAACCTTAATGGCGACGTTAGCAGCTTATTTGAATGCTTTGCCCGGACATGGCGTGCATGTTGTAACTGTCAATGATTACCTTGCAAAACGCGATTCAGAATGGATGGGTAGACTCTATAGCTTTCTAGGTATGAGCACCGGCGTTATTGTTAGTCAAATGGAACATGATGCGCGTCGTGAAGCCTATGCTGCTGACATTACCTATGGCACTAATAACGAATTTGGTTTTGATTATTTACGTGACAACATGGCTTTCAGCATAGAGCAGAAAGTTCAACGTGATTTATATTTTGCTATAGTCGATGAAGTCGATTCTATCTTGATTGATGAAGCCAGAACTCCGCTAATTATTTCTGGGCCAACTGATGAAAGCACTGAAATATATATTAAAGCTAATGAAATAATTCCGATTCTAACTCGTGAAGAACCCGAAGGTCAGCCTGGCGATTACACGGTAGATGAAAAAATACGTCAGGTATATCTAACTGAAGCCGGCCATGAACGTGTCGAGCAAATGATGCTTGAACTTGGTTTGATGCCAGAAGGTACCAGTCTTTATGATGCGTCGAATATTCGACTGATGCATTATTTAAATGCTTCTTTACGTGGTCATGTCTTATTTAAAAAAGATGTTGATTATATTGTCGCTAATGATGAAGTTGTTATTGTTGATGAGTTTACTGGTCGAATAATGCCAGGTAGACGTTGGTCAGAAGGCTTGCATCAAGCGATAGAAGCTAAAGAACATGTTGCCATCAATAATGAAAACCAAACCTTAGCATCGATTACCTTCCAGAATTATTTTCGTTTATACGATAAATTATCTGGTATGACAGGTACAGCTGATACTGAAGCATTTGAGTTAAACAATATTTATGGCCTTGAAGTTGTGGTCATACCAACGCATCGTCCCTTGATTAGAAGAGATTTAGGCGATGTGGTTTTCTTAACGACTGATGAAAAGTATATTGCTGTTGCTAATGACATCAAAGAGTGTGTGAGTCGTGGTCAACCCGTTTTAGTGGGCACTACCTCTATTGAAAATTCTGAGCGACTATCTCTTTTGCTTAATAAACAAGGTGTTAAGCACGAAGTGCTCAACGCCAAGCAACATGAGCGCGAAGCCCATATTATTGAGCAGGCAGGTATGCCAGGTTCTGTGACGATTGCTACCAATATGGCCGGTCGAGGTACTGACATTGTACTGGGTGGTAATCTGGATGCTGAATTAAAGGCTCTAGGTGAAGAGGCCACTGTTACTGAAAAAGAAAGTGTGCGTGGTGCTTGGTTAGAAAGGCATCAAAATGTTATTAATAATGGTGGCTTGCATGTTATTGGTTCAGAACGACATGAATCGCGTCGTATCGATAATCAATTAAGAGGACGCTCTGGTCGTCAAGGCGATCCAGGTTCAACTCGTTTTTACTTATCCTTACAAGATGATTTGATGCGCATTTTTGCTTCTGATCGCGTTGCTGGATTGATGAAAAAGCTGGGTATGGGAGATGGCGAAGCCATTGAGCATCCTTGGGTTACTCGTTCTATTGAAAATGCACAGCGTAAAGTTGAAGCGCGCAACTTTGATATTCGTAAAGAAATCTTAGCGTATGACGACGTGGCAAATGATCAACGCAAGGTCATTTATACGCAACGTAATGAATTGATGGCCGCTACTGATATTTCTGACATTATTACCGCCATACGCGAAGATGTTGTTAATACTGTTATCAGTCAGTACATTCCTGCAAAAACGATGGTTGAGCAATGGGATATACAAGGCTTAGAAGAGCATTTGCAGCATGAGTTTAATGTCTTCATTCCTGTGCAACAAATGCTTAACGAGGATAATAGATTACAAGAAACTTCGTTAAGGTTGCGTATTATTGAGATACTTGAACAAAATAACAAAGAAAAAGAACAGCAGATTACTAAAGAAGTTTTACAGCATTTTGAAAAATCTGTAATGCTACAAGTATTGGATACCAGCTGGAAAGAACACTTGTCGGCTATGGATTATTTGCGTCAAGGTATTCATTTTAGAGGCTATGCTCAAAAAGATCCTAAGCAGGAATATAAGCGCGAAGCTTTTGAAATGTTTAGCAGCTTACTTGATCATATTAAATATGAAGTCATCGGTATCTTATTTAAAGTCCAAGTTCGTCAAGAAGAAGATGTTCAAGCGCTAGATGAACAAAGACAAGCGCCTATAGAAATGCACTTCGAGCATGCTGAGGCTCCTGCCTTGGATGTTATTGAGGAATCACCTAAAGCTATTAATGATGAAAAGACGGCCGAGCAACCCTTTGTGAGAGTTACTGATAAAGTTGGTCGTAATGATGATTGTCCTTGTGGTTCTGGAAAGAAGTACAAACATTGCCATGGAAAGCTCGCTTAGTTTTAAATAAGTCCCTTAGCCCGTTAATTGACATCCTATTTGTTTTATATCGTTTAAAATAAATAGGGTGTTGAATATCTAAGTCCAAACTATAATAGCTATTTTATCTATATCTACGTCTTTTTACTCAAGCTTAAATTGACTGGTTCATATTCATCAAGAGCGTTGAAATAAATAATTACATTTATACTTTAAATTAAAGTCTAGTGAGTTATTTTGTCACACTACTGTCATCTTTAAAGTGCTAAAATTAGTTTTTTTATCTCATTAATATTAATATTATACTTTCTTTATCATTATTAATGAAAGCTTCGCTTTCAAGCTAATAACCCTGTGAAGGCTTATTCTATGTATGCGCCAACTAAGTATTGGTTTGCCTCTTTGTCTGAGTGTTCAAGGTGTTCAGGTGGGTAGTGGCATTAATAGCGATCATCTATAAGTGTAATATCAGCGAGCTTTGTGTATTATAAAACCAAGCGGATCATAATATTAGCCTTTAGCCTTTAGCCTTTAGCCTTTAGCCTTTAATGTATTATCGTTATTAAAAAGTAGATTAAATGATTAGTATAGAATCAGCTCAGCAGTATATGGCCGTTGCAGAATCGGGTGACCTACAGGCACAGTTCACACTCGCTTTAATGTATGCAAATGGACATGGCGGCTTAGAAAAAAACTACGTGTTTGCCCATAAATGGGCAACCATGGCGGCTATGAATGGAAATACAGAAGCCGCTATGCTAGTTGAATTACTCATTCCTCAAATGCCCCATGAGGCCGTTGAGGAATCAAGAAAAATGATACGTTTATGTCGCTCTAATAAACTTTAAATAGTTTAGTCCATAAGCTAAAAGGATAAGGCTGATCAAAATAACCAATGGTCAGTTTACTTAGCATCAATCACTTCAAAATCATGAGTCATTTCAACGCCCGCTTTCCCTAACATAATTGCTGCCGAGCAATATTTCTCTGCGGATAAGTTTACGGCTCGTTCAACGGCAGAGGCTTTCAGATCTTGGCCACTAATAATAAAATGTAAGTGGATTTTACTAAAAACACTGGGGATAGCGTCAACGCGTTCAGCCGTAATTTGAACTTGGCAAGTGGCGATATGATTACGGCCTTTTTGTAATATCTGAACCACATCAAAAGATGAACAGCCACCTAAACCTAGTAAGATCATTTCCATGGGGCGCATACCGATATTTCGTCCGCCATGATCGGGTGGGCCATCCATAATAACAGCGTGACCGCTACCACTTTCGCCAACAAACATGACGCCATCTACCCATTTAACCGTTGCCTGCATAAATTCTCTCCGTTAAATGTACTAGACTAGCATATAAAGGCTTGGCGTTGGAGATTTCAACATAAATTTATGTGAGAGCGTTGGGGTATCTGCGTTATAGATACTGTGCAGAATTAAATATTTCAATCAACTTAATATCTCTGCATTACTCCAGATCTAGCGTAATTATTTCAATCAAGGTTATTGTTTATTTGCACCAACTTGTGTGTTTGTGTGGTGCATTTCCACTTGCTAAATCTACTTGTTAAGAGCTTAATGCTAATTAAGCTAGGCCTTAAAAAGTGGTCTATTATTGGCATTATATTTTTAGCGTAGCACGTCAATTGGTAAGATTTATCTTGAAGAGGTCATTACTGAGTGCAGTTATTAATTACTATGTAATTACTACTAAGAGTCGCTATGAAACAGTTAGAAACTTTTTCAGTTGGCATGATAATAATCTTGGTAGCTATTTTAAGCGGTGGTAAGCTGAACTAACGTAGGAACTTGTGCTGCCCATGTTAATTAGTTTTTAAGGCTGTTCAACTATAAAGCCTAATATATCTAGGCTTCTGAGCTAAAGTTTAGAATAACGCACGGTAGATGTTACAATTTGCGCCATGTAAAACTAGTCCGATGCGACAAGTAACTATCTGGAGTGCAAATGCTTCAGTTGTTTTTTTCCACTGAGCCACTGTTACTTTTGAAATATATAGGTCTTTGCCATTATTACCCTTTGTTATGACTGAATGTTACGATTTACATTGCCACTCAACCGCTTCTGATGGTGTGTTAACACCTACTGCATTGGTACAGCGTGCAGCAGACTGTGGGGTAACGGCTTTGGCATTAACCGATCACGATACCATTGCGGGTCTCCTTGAAGCCCAGCAGCAAGCTAATTTATTGGATATGCGCTTAATTCCAGGTATAGAGTTTTCTACCAACTGGCAAAATAAATGCTTTCATGTCGTGGGGCTAGGTATAGATCCGAGTTATGAACCTTTACTTAAGGCCACGCTTTTGTTACAAAGTACGCGCTTAGAGCGTGCAGAAAAGATCGCTTTTAAGTTAGAGCAAAAACGCATACCCGACGCCTTGCAAGCGGTTAAGAAAGCTGCCGGCGATGGAATGATTACCCGTAGTCATTTTGCTGATTTTTTAGTTTCACAACACCATGTCTCGACTCAGCAAGAAGCCTTTGATCGTTATTTAGGACAAGGCAAGTCGGCTTATGTATCGACTACATGGGCCGATTTAGAAGTTGCCATCAACTGGATAACTGAATCTGGCGGTGTGGCTGTTTTAGCGCATCCTATGCGCTATAAACTAACTGCTAATTGGATGAATCGCTTGTTAACCACTTTCAAAGAAGCAGGTGGGCAAGGCTTAGAAGTTATTACCAGTCGAATGAACCCAGATGAATTAAGGCGAGTAACTGATTACGCCAAACGGTTTAATTTGGCAGGTTCTGTAGGCTCTGATTTTCATAATCCCGAAAATCCTTGGGTTGAGTTAGGCCGATTACCGACTTTACCCAGTCATATCAAGCCAGTTTGGGAGTTGCTTAATTAAAGTGATCTCGATTGGCTTTATATTTATTACTATGTCGTATACAAAATTATGTGTCCAACCTAACTTATATTAAGGCGAATAACCTATGAACACTGAAGCTAATTTACTTAATTCCTTAGAAGAGGCTCAAGGAAGAAATCCCCTCGAATTTCCATTTGGCTTTTATATTGAAGATGATCACAAACAGAGCAATGGTGGTAGTTTCTTTTGGTACGAATCGAATATTGATCTACAGCATGCTATACGTAATGATTTGATTGATGCGTTAACTGATGGTCAGGCAAGTGATATCCTAGCCGTTAAAAATGAAATGACTGAGCTCTTTGAAAACAATGATGATTCAGAAGATTTGTTGAATCATTTGAATGTGATTTTAGCAGAGCTCGAATTACGTCTGCAATTTATGGGTAGTTTTGAAGAGCTTTGTAAAAGCAAAGATGAGTGGGCGAAGTATTTTAGAGAATCTTATCGTGAAGAGTGTTTGGACAATATTGAAGATATTTCTAGTAAGGAACTACAAAGTTCAATCAAAAAAAGCGAGCAAGATGATTTTGCAGAATTTGTTGCTGAGTATTTGATTTAGTCACCTAAAAATACAGTTTAACTTTCAAGAGTCTTTATCAGTTTTCTCAAGCACTGTGTATTGCGCATCAATAAAGTCGTTATGCTTTCTACTTTTAGCAAGTTTAAAGCCGCGCCAAAATTTAAAGCCAATAATGGTAAGGGGGATTAATAATATGGTGAAGAATACTGAGAATACCAGTACGGCAATTACTGTAATAATCAATAAAATAGGGATGATAATAATTCTAGTTAGGTTAAATGAGGTGCGCATGATGATAGGCTATTATTAAATCTAAAAACCATATGTTACG
>CAMDOP010000011.1 GCA_945903675.1 Crenothrix polyspora | reverse complement strand
CCAACTGATTATCGATGAGTCTAGCCGCTCGATAGCTGCCTTTACTCGTATCTTGGTATTCCTGCCATTGGGCGCTATCAACACTAGTATCTGGCAATTGCTTACTAATACTACTTCGCCAATCATCCCTAGTGCTATCTCCTGCCAATTCATAACGATAAAACTGTGCGCCTTTAATAGTCACGCGATATTCTGTGTCAGCCAAAGCCAGCTCTTGCCGTGACAATATAAAACCTTGCCAATCAGGATGATAAGCCTTAATGGAAACTGGCGTATGCTTACTTTCTGGTTGCTTAGAAATAGGATCGGCAACAGGATTAACTAAGACCCCCATTCGCCCTTGACTGGCTAATTGTTGCGTCCAATGCATGGGTACAAATATATTGCCTAGCTGTTGGCTGTCAGTGATTTGTACACGCGCCAGCATTGAACCCCAGCGACTTTTTATTTTGGCCAGGCTATTCGGCAGTAAGCCATAAAGCGTTGCATCAACAGGATGCACTTCCACGAAAGGTTCCGGTTTGTGTTGATTTAATTTGGGCGCGATACCTGTACGCGTCATGGTATGCCATTGATCACGTAAGCGACCGGTATTAAGTATTAATGGATACTGATCATCAGGAGCATTCACTGGCAGCCGTGGTTCTACGGCAATAAATTGTGCTTTACCTGTAGCGGTATAAAACCGTCCTTGCTCAAAAAAACGTGCCCTACCCTGCGGATATGTTTGGTTAACCGGCCACTGTATCGGTTGCAACTGCTCATAATCTTGCTCAGACAGAGCTGCTAAAGCAGAAATATCAAAATCTCGTAATCCGTAATGCGCATTATTTTCAAAACCTGAAAGCTCGGCATGTTCCCGAAAAATATCGCTACTGCTTTGGTAAGCAAACGCTGATTCAAAACCCATACGCTTTGCAACTTGCGCGATAATCCACCAATCAGGCTTAGCGTTACCGGCTGGACTCAATAACGCACGTTGACGAGAAATACGACGCTCAGAATTAGTCACAGTACCGTCTTTTTCGCTCCAGCCTTGCGCTGGCAATAAAACATGCGCCAAGGCAGTCGTATCAGTGTTAGCGATACAATCAGAAACGACCACAAATTCACAGTACTGCAAAGCTTGTTTGACTTTATCGGCATTAGGCAAACTGACCACGGGATTAGTCCCCATAATCCATATCGCTTTTACTTTATCATCAGCAATGGCATCGAATAAATCAACCGCAGCCAAGCCTGGCTTTTGGGCAATGGACTTCGCCCCCCAAAATCTCGCAACCTTATCGATATCCTCGGCATTAGAAAAATCCATGTGTGCTGCCAACTGATGAGACAAGCCACCGACTTCCCTACCACCCATGGCATTTGGTTGACCCGTTAATGAGAAAGGTCCCATACCCGCTTTACCGATACGACCTGTAGCTAAATGACAATTGATGATGGCATTAACTTTATCAGTACCTGATGACGACTGATTGATACCTTGACTGTATAGGCTCAGTACTTTTTCATGATCTGCAAACCATTGATAAAAACAGCGTAAATCCTCTACGCTGATCGCACACTTTTCTGCCAGTTGTTCTAGGCTAAGGTTATTGCTTGCCGCAACTTGCAAGGCTTTTTCAAAGCCTTCGGTATGAGCATCAATATACGGTTGATTCAAAGCATGTTGTTGATTTAGGAAATCTAGCAAGCCATTAAATAAATAAGCATCGGCACCGCTTGCAACAGCTAAGTGCAGATCAGCAATATCACAACTGGCCGTACGCCGTGGATCAATAACGATAATTTTTAAGGCAGGATTAGCCTCTTTTGCCGCCTGAATACGCTGAAAGCTCACTGGATGACACCATGCAGCATTAGAACCGATAAGAATAATCATCTCGGCTTGCTCAAAATCTTCATAGCAACCCGGTACGGTATCAGAACCAAAAGCCCGTTTATGTCCGGCAACCGAAGATGACATACATAAGCGACTATTAGTATCCATATTGCCGCTACCAATAAAACCTTTCATCAGTTTATTAGCAACATAATAGTCTTCGGTCAATAACTGTCCTGAACCATAAATCGCCACAGAATCAGGGCCGTATTTTGCTATGGTTTTGCTAAAGGTATCCGCCACTTTATCTAAAGCTTCAGTCCATGCTACCTCACGCCCATAGAGTTGAGGGTGTAATAAACGTCCTTTAAGCTCAATGGTTTCGCCTAAGGCAGAACCTTTAGAGCACAAGCGACCAAAATTAGCAGGGTGTGTAACATCGCCACTGATAGTCACTAGTCGATTTTGCTCATCAACGCTGGCGCTAATGCCGCAACCTACTCCACAGTAAGGACAAGTGGTTTTTATAACAGGAAAATTATTCATTGCTCACATACATACGCTTTACCAAAAATCAGCGTGTCTCTTATAGTGGCAATATTTTCTTGTTTCTCTAACAACTCCTGATACCAATTGCCATCCGTTGTTTCTCCATAAAGTACGGCACCTATCAACTTATTAGCCTTGATCACTAATTTTTTATAAATACCCAAAGCAGGATCGGTAAAGTGCAGGCTTTCACATTGTTCGTCACCCAGAAAATCACCCACTGAAAACAATTGAATACCCGTCACTTTAAGCTTGGTCGCAGTAGGCAAAGTTATATATTCAGCAACACCATGAGCACTTAAATGATTAGCGCATACTTTTGCTTGTTCAAACAAAGGCGCAACTAAGCCAAAAGTATGGCCACGATGTTGAATACATTCGCCCACTGCATAAATACTAGGATCGTAACTTTGCAAGGTATCATTGACCACGATACCTCCTTCGCAATATATTCCAGCGTTTTGAGCTAGCGTCATGTTCGGACGCACGCCGATGGCCATAATAAATAAATCACAAGCTAATTGGCTACCGTCTTCAAAATAAGCGCTAGTAATGTGTCCCTGGGCATCGCCCTCCAAGCATTTAAGTTTGGCAGCCATCTTAAACTTTAAACCGCGCTGTTCCAGTTGAGTTTGTAGTAGAGTACCAGCCGGCTTATCCATCTGCCGATTGAGTAAAACCTCGTTATTATGTATCACCGTAACATCCATGCCTCTTAAAACTAAGCCATTAGCCGCTTCTAAGCCTAATAGGCCTCCGCCCAATACTACGGCATGTTTATGTCTACGACTGTAACTGAGCATTTTATTAACATCGAAAATATCTCGAAAGCTGATAACACCTTCCAAATTATTACCCGGAATCTGTGCAATAACGGCTTTAGATCCAGTAGCGATTAATAAGCGATCATAACCAGCAACCGTGCCATCCTGTGCATAAACTTTTTTATGCTTTCGATCTATACGCACCACAACTTTATCAGTACCAGCATGTAAGGTGATGCCTTGCTCGATATACCATTGACGACTATTAATGACAATATCTTCTAAGCTTTTCTCACCGCATAGCACCGAAGACAGCATGATACGGTTATAGTTACCATAAGGCTCATCACCAAATACGGTAATGTCGTACTTGGTCGGCTCAGCGCTTAATAACTCTTCGACTGTACGCATACCGGCCATACCATTACCAATCACCACTAATCGTTGTTTCACAATGCGCACCTAATCCTAGACACTCTAATTAACACTTAAGCATCAAGAGTAGGAATCGTCATACGACCTTCGGCGACCATAACCGCAGCACCGCCGACTCTAATGGTCAAGGTATCTTCGCCCTTATGATCCATTTCCAGATTAATAACACTACGGCGTTGTTGGGGTTCGCCTCTATCGACGCTAAATACATAAGTGCCTTTCTGCATATGCTCAAAAGAACATAGATAAGCTGCAAAAGCAGGCATGGCTGTTCCTACGGGCGGATCATCGTACAAACCAATCTTAGGCCCAAGTAAACGTGCATTAAAATCGATATCATGAAAAGGAGTTTTCATCGAAAATAATAGTATTTCTTGAGCAGCAGTTTGCGGTGCAATGGATTGACTCCAAGCTTGAAAATTAAATCTAGCCTTTCTTACCGCATCATAGTTATATACCGGCACTATCAAATAAGGGAAACCGCAAGAAACTAAGCGAGTGCTGTATTTTTTATGATCTAGCTGTCCTTCAGGTATGGACAGAAAACTAGCTAATTCGCCATCAGTAGGTGCGTAGCGATCAACTATCGGCGCTACCTTGCTAGTAAATTGTATGAAGACCGGCTTACCATTTTCGCTAGTGATACTGGCATGAATATCGTCAATATTTTGCTCAAAAATGATGGGGGTATATGTTTCTGTTAATACAATATCGCCACAACTCGCTAATACAAAAGCTGTAGCAATAATAGGATGTCCGGCAAAATCAATTTCCCCCTTGGGAGTAAAGATGCGCATACGTCTTTTTGAAGAATCTTGATCTTGATGAAAGACAAACACGGTTTCTGTTAAATTAAGCTCGCTAGCTACCTTCGTCATTTGTAAAATGTTTAAACCATCTGCATTAGGAAACACCGCAACCTGAGCGCCATTGAATATCTGGTCGGTAAAAACATCAGCAATATAATAGTTATATTTCATAGTCATTCCTTCACGCTAATTTGAACACAGCCATGTTCTATACGTACAGGATGAACGGGCAGTGTTATGGTTTCATCTTCCAGACAAACACCGGTAATTAGATTGAAGTGTTGTTTATACAACGGTGATGCGACGACGGGCTGACCCTTAATATCACCGATAATACCGCGCGATAACACGTTGGCCTGGCCAATAGGATCATAATTACTTATGGCATAAACCGTAGACTCTTGTGGCATATAAAATAACGCAATCTGTAAACCAGAAACCAAGACGCAAACGCCCGAATCCGGCTGTAAATCACCCAACTGACAAACCGATTGCCAAGTAGACATTACGCCACCTCCACGAGTTTAAAATGTTTTCGCTCTTGTTCATCAGCGGGGCGAATTTGGCCTCGTTCTTCAACAAAAACCACGTTATCATCAGTTTGTTCACTGTTAACAAAATGACGAAAACGTTTGAGCTTTGATTCATCTTCAATGGTGGTTTTCCATTCACATTGATAAGTATCAATGACCGTTTGCATTTGCTGCTCTAGCTGTTCACACAAACCTAGCTTATCTTCTATGACCACCGATTTTAAATAATCCAAACCGCCTTCCATGTTTTCCATCCATACCGAGGTACGTTGTAAACGATCAGCACTGCGCACATAAAAAGATAAAAATCTGTCAATGTATTGGATCAATGTGGCCTTGTCCAAACCCGTAGCGAATAAATCAGCATGTCGTGGTTTCATGCCACCATTACCACAGACATAAAGATTCCAACCATTTTCTGTAGCGATAATCCCTACATCTTTACCCTGTGCCTCGGCGCATTCTCGCGTACAACCAGAAACAGCAAACTTAATCTTATGCGGTGAACGTAAACCTTTATAACGATTTTCTAACTCGATAGCTAAACCGACACTGTCATCAACACCATAACGACACCAAGTGCTACCGACACAAGACTTCACCGTACGTAGAGACTTACCATAGGCATGACCCGATTCAAAACCAGCGTCAATCAGCTCTTTCCAAATAGGTGGTAACTGATCAACACGAGCTCCAAATAAATCAACACGTTGTCCGCCGGTGATTTTAGTATAAAGCTTATATTTTTTACCCACCTGACCTAAGGCTATCAACATATCAGGACTGATTTCACCACCAGCAATACGAGGCACGATTGAATAGGTACCATCTTTTTGCATATTAGCTAGATAAGTATCATTGGTATCTTGTAACGGCGTATGTTCTGTTTTTAGAATATAGTCATTCCAACAAGATGCCAAAATAGAACCTACTGTGGGCTTACAAATTTCACAGCCCTTACCTTTACCATAACGCGCCAGTAAGTCAGCAAAGGTTTTAATCTGCTCTACCCTAATCAAGGTATATAAATCTTGCCTTGTGTAAGCAAAATGTTCACAGAGATCGGTATTTACTTCATAGCCTTGTTTAGCCAGTTCCGAGTTCAATACTGATTTAAGTAAAGCGGCGCAACCGCCACAACCTGTCGCCGCTTTAGTTTCTGACTTTAAGCCATCTAAACTAGTGCAACCTGCATCGATAGCCTTACAAATCTCACCTTTAGTCACGTCATAACATGAGCAGATTTGCGCAGATACTGGCAAAGCATCGGGCCCTAAACCCACAGACTCATCAGATCGAGACGGTAAAATCAGCGCATCTGGATTTTCAGGAAGCTGAATGCCGTTTAAGCAATATTGCAATAAAGTGCCATAACCCGAAGCATCGCCTACCAGTACTGCACCCAATAATTGTTTCTTATCTTGACTAACCACTAAACGTTTATAAACAGCAGTATCACCATTTTGATAAGTATAGACCAACGCGCCCGGTGTTTTGGCATGGGCATCACCAATACTCGCGACATCTACTCCCATCAGTTTTAATTTAGTACTCATATCAGCACCAGTGAAGCTGGCTTCATTGCCGGCCAAATCTGCCACCACAGTACGCGCCATCGCATAACCAGGAGCGACTAAACCATAGATCATGCCATTCCACAGCGCACATTCACCGATCGCATAAATATTTGGATCTGAGGTTTGACATTGATTGTTAATGACAATACCACCACGCGGACCTACCTCCAGAGCGCAGTCGCGGGCGATATCATCACGAGGTCGGATACCTGCCGAGAACAAAACGATATCCGTTTCTAGCTCTTCACCATCGGCAAAGCACATTTTATTCACGCACTGTTCGCCATCAGTAATCAGACTGGTATTTTTACCGGTATGTACGACCACACCTAAGGCTTCAATCTTAGTACGCAACATAGCGCCGCCAGCATCATCCAATTGCACAGCCATTAATCGCGGTGCAAACTCCACTACATGTGTTTGTAAGCCCAAGTCTTTCAAGGCGTTAGCGGCTTCCAAGCCTAATAAGCCGCCGCCAACCACAACGCCCACTTTGCCTGTCTTAGCGGCGGCTTGCATAGCCTCTAAATCTTCAATCGTACGATAAACCAAACACTGCGCTCGATCATGTCCAGGAACTGGCGGTACAAATGGAAAAGACCCTGTCGCCAACACTAATTTATCATAACGAATACTGTGACCTTTTTCAGAAGTTACTGTTTTAGAGTCTCTACATATTTTGGCCGCTTTATCACCCATATAAATGGTAATGCCATGCTGCTCAAAAAAACCAGGCTCAACGAGAGATAAATCCTCTGCCGTTTTTCCGGAAAAAAAGGCGGAGAGATGAACACGATCATAAGCCGCCCTAGGCTCTTCGCAAAAAGTAATGATGTTGTAATCCTCTTTAATAGGATTATTCACTAAATTGACTAAAAAATGCTGGCCCACCATGCCATTACCAATAACGACCAGTGTTTTTTTTATACTCATGTTCAACCTTTATGACTACGTTAATACTCTCTACAATATTTAAAAGCAAACAACATGCCACAATTTATAGTTCGTTATTTTAATAGCCTTATTAACAAACTGAATAGTCTTTTGAGCCAGCCATACGCACCAAAACAAGACAACTAATAATTAGTTTTGCTTTATTGCGGTGCGTATTCGCATCTATTTAAGTGCTTAAAAAGAATTAAGTTTTTATTGGTGCATGATTACTACGTTAATGCACTCTTATGGTTGGCTTTAAGAAATAGTTTTTAATAGAGGATTTTTAGCTATGGCACATAACGTGCATTAATTATTTTTATAAAAACTATTATTGTAAAAACTAGAGATTAACGATGTCATACGAAAAATTAAACTTACTGTCCTTTTCGGGAAAAACAAAAATATTGCATATGAGTTGGTTGGCGTTTTTTATCAGTTTTATGGTCTGGTTCAATCACGCGCCCTTAATGCTGGTTATCGCTAAAACCTTGGGTTTGACTAGCGCTGAAATAAAAATAATTTTAATATTAAATGTAGCCCTCACCATTCCAGCACGCATAATCATCGGTGTTTTAGTTGATAAATTTGGTCCTAAACGAACCTATTCAACGCTGTTGGCTTCTAGTAGCATTCCTTGCTTTATGTTTGCTTTTGCAAATAATTTTGAGCAATTAGCATTAGCGCGTTTTTTATTAGGCTTTGTTGGTGCAGGCTTTGTTATTGGCATTCGGATGGTAGGTGAATGGTTTCCTGCAAAACAAGTGGGCCTGGCAGAAGGTATTTATGGCGGATGGGGTAATTTTGGCTCTGCGGCAGCAGCAGGCGCATTACCGATTTTAAGCTTAATGTATGGAGGTGATGAAGGCTGGCGTTATGCCATAGCTTCCACCGGAATCATAGCCTTAGTCTATTCAGTCATTTATTTTTTTAATGTCTCAGACACCCCAAAAGGTTCAACTTATTTTAAACCGAACAAAAGTGGCGCGATGGAAGTCACTACTACAGGCGACATGTATTTTTATATTGTCATGACGATACCTTTATATTTGGCCTTAACATTGTTAACGTGGAAATTATCTTCAGCCGTAGGTGTCAACTTAGTTTCTATGCCCTTTGCTGTCGGTATTTACATAGCTATCTGGGTCTTATTTAGCTACAACGTTTATAAAATAATTCACGTTAACAAAGAGTCTTTAAAACGACCCTTAGCAGAAATTCATCGCTATAAATTCAAACAAGTCGCTATTTTAGATGCCGCCTATTTTATTACTTTTGGCTCTGAATTAGCGGTTGTTTCCATGCTACCCTTATTTTTCTTTGATACCTTTCATATCTCTCAGGGTATTACTATGGTTCAAGCGGGCTTATTGGGGGGAAGTTTTGCTTTTATCAATTTAATAGCTCGCCCTACTGGGGGTTGGATTAGCGATAAATTCGGCCGTAAACTAACATTGAGCATATGTATATTAGGATTATCTGCGGGTTATTTTGCCATGTCATTTATTACTCCTGAATTCTCGCTTATTTCTGCAGTATTGATTACGATGTCATGCTCTTTTTTTGTATCGGGTGGTTGTGGTGCCGTTTATGCCATCGTACCTTTAATTAAACGTCGCATGACCGGTCAGATTGCTGGCATGGTGGGTGCGTATGGTAATGTGGGAGGGGTCTTATTCTTAACGCTACTCTCATTTGTTTCATCAGAAATATTTTTTATGGTTATTGCCGCAGTGGCTTTAATCATATTAATCACCGTTCAATTTATTGATGAACCCAAGGGTCATATGGCCGAAATACAGGATGATGGAACAGTAGAAATGATAGAGTTAAATTAACCAATAATCCTTTATAGCTATTAGCAATAGACCCGATTCAAACATGACGACACCAGAACTCAAAGTAAGTATTGCTTATGCCAGTGACAAAGGTATTAAAGAAGACAATGAAGATTTTTTTGGCTCATTAATACCTCAAGATTCGCAACTGATCTATAAAGGCATTACTGCAGCTATTGCTGATGGCATGAGTGCTAGTGATGCGGGGAAAGAGGCCAGTCATTGCTGTGTAGTCAGTTTTTTAACGGATTACTATAGCACTCCCGATTCATGGTCCGTCAAACAGGCTGGACAAAAAATACTATCGGCCACCAACTCATGGTTATATAGTCAAGGTCATAATCGCTATGACTCCAACAAGGGTATGGTGAGCACCCTGAGTATCTTGATTTTAAAATCAACGACGGCTCATATTTTTCATATTGGTGACTCTAGAATTTATCGTCTGCGCAAAGGTAGATTTGAGCAGATAACGCGTGATCACCGGATATGGGTTTCTAAAGAAAAAAACTACCTAAACCGAGCCATGGGTATTGAACCTAGGTTAGAAGTTGATTATAAATCGCTACCTTTAGAGACCGGTGATTTGTTTTTAATGACTACGGATGGGGTGCACGATTTTATTGATGAAAAAATCATTAGCAAACACCTTCAAGATGGCGACGATTTAAACAGCATGGCCGCTAAACTCTTACAACAGTGCATCATTAATAAAAGTGATGACAATCTGACCTGCCAATTGATCAGAGTTGATAGTTTGCCAGAAGCCAAAGAGGATGAAATTATTCGTCGCCACGCTAACCTGCCATTTCCACCCCCACTAACACCAGGCATGATTATCGATAATTATCTTATTGAGGCGGAGTTACATGCCAGTAATAGGACCCAAATATATCAGGCGTTTGATACAAATAATAATTTACGCGTCATCTTAAAAACGCCGTCGATACTTTATGACGATGACACTCACTATATAGAGCATTTTCTTCATGAAGAATGGGCAGGAAAACGTATTAATCATGAAAACGTACTTAAAGTATTGGCTACTGACAGGCAAAAAAGCTGTATTTATTACGTAACTGAATTCATCGAGGGCCAAACGCTCAGACAATGGTTAGCCAGCAACCCAAAGCCTTACATTAGTGATGTCAGAAAAATAGTTGAACAAATTGCCAAAGGACTGCGCGCTTTTCATCGTATGGAAATGTTACATCAGGATTTAAAGCCTGAAAATATTATGCTCACTCAACAAGGCCTTATAAAAATAATTGATTTTGGTTCGGTTAAAATTGCAGGCATAGCCGAAATAACGCCACTCGATGATGACAGTGACGAGAATATCTTAGGAACTTTTAATTATAGTGCTCCAGAATACTTCTTGGGACAACAGGGCACTGTCAAATCTGATCAGTTTTCACTGGCGGTTATAAGCTATGAAATGATTAATGGAGGACTGCCTTTTGGTGTAGATATGCTTGAAAAACCCAACGCCAATAAACTCGCAAAACTTAACTATGTACCCAGTTTTCATAAAAACACTATGGTTCCACTTTGGATTGATGGTGCTTTAAAAAAAGCTACCTCTATCAATCCCTCGCTTCGTTACGATAGCTTATCAGAGTTTTTGTACGATCTCTCGACACCTAATCCTAAATTTTTATCCACTAAAGAAACAATACCTTTGATAGAGCGTAATCCATTGTTATTTTGGAAAGGCTTGTCGGCACTCTTATTATTAACTAATTTTTTTCTACTCTATGTAGCTGTTAAAACATAAGTCTTTATCTGAAGAAAAAACACTAGTCCTTTTTTTAAAACAGGATACTTAGCTTAGTATTAACTAGCTAAGACTTTAAACTGACTACAAAAGCGATATTCGCTATAAGGTAGAAGTTCTATGTCATTAGAGCCGATATTGCCCGTCTCTAAACATAGAAAAGATTGATAACTATTTGCCGCTAAATCTTCAAATTCCTCTGATCTTATTAACCAAGGATTCCAAACCACTGTACTTTTATGGCTACTAGAACGAATCTCAATTCGGCGTTGTAAAGCAGCATCCTCAATAATCAAGGTATTTTCAAGGCCACTATAAATTCGGTCGACCTCGGCATCAATAAGTAACAACTCAGATTGATACTTTTGTGAGTCTTCATCACACTTATCTAAATATTCTGAACCTTCCAGACCTAAAACCTGTACTTGGTCTATGTTGCCAACCTTAAAATAGCTATGAAAAGCCTGCGTAATGGTAAACGCTTGATTACCCAAATTACGCGTCAATAATTCCAAACCAAGCTCGCTGCCGATACAAATCTCTAGCTCCAAAGCATAGTCATAAGGCCAACTAAGGTTAGTGGACGTGAATTTTAGCGTAATTTTAGTTTCAAAAGAGCTGGGCGCAGAAACATCAACGACCGTCCAAAAGTCATTGCGTACAAAGCCATGGCTCAGCCCCTCAACATCTTGCGTATCTGGCCCAAACCAAGGCCAACAAATAGGAATACCACCCCTGATAGCTTTACCTGGCTCGTAACATGATTGTTCACTGAGAAACAATAAATCGTCTGTCGCTGCCATCGGTTGATATGACAGCACTTGAGCGGCATAAATAGAAATTAATGCCGTTGCACTCTTATTTTTAATTTCAATAAAGGGCAAACCACCATGACCTCTAACGAAATTGAGTTGACCTTCAATTCCGAAGTCAGTGTTTAGTTGTTCAATATCCATACGCTACCTTGAGGATCAAAGCATAAAAGCACTGCCTGACCGTACCCATTATATTTTTAGGGAATACATTTAATGCTAATAACCTTAGCATTACCAACAACACTAAAGAGTATCTCTTGAGCAATGCGGACTACTTAGTTTTATAGAATGAATAAGCTAATGCCCACACGCTTAATCACACCTAAGCACTTTAAACATGATTATTTTCAAAAACGACCACCGCTTTAGCGCCTACCAGATAAGCGTTACTCTTAAGCGCCTTTTGCTCCATTCTAGGAATAATGTCACTAGGTGATGATAGCGTTGTATCTAAAGCCAGGCACCATGCTCTTGCTTTAATCTGCGGCAAATCAATAATAGCGGCTTCATCTGACATATTCATGACAATATGCAAATCAGGCTCTTCATGTTCAGTACTGGCTAAGGTAAACGCCAAAAGTCTAGCATCAGGATCTGACCATAAAGGCTTATCCAGTTCTTTACCATGCCAAACTATATCAGCGCGACTTTTGCCATCACTACTTCGACCCGTTAAAAAACGACGTCGCATGATAGTTGGATGTCGTTTACGTAAGGCAATCATCAACTGAACAAAGCGCAAGTTATCAGCATTTTTTTGGGCAAGAGTCCAGTCTATCCAACTTAATTCATTATTCTGACAGTAGCCATTATTATTGCCCTGCTGACTATGCAATAGTTCATCACCGGCTAATAACATAGGTACACCTTGGCTAAGCAGTAAGATAGCAAAGACATTTTTAGCCTGCTTCCTTCTTAACGCTGCAATAGCAACATTATCGGTATCACCTTCAACACCGCTGTTATAACTTAAGTTATTGTTACAGCCATCTCGATTATCTTCACCATTCGCTTCATTATGTTTTTGGTTATAACTAAACAAATCATATAAAGTAAAGCCATCATGGCAGGTCACAAAATTAATACTATTAATAGGCAAGCGTCCTTGATATTCATACAGATCGCTACTACCACTAATCCGTGTCGCTAATTCAGAAAGTAGTCCTTTATCACCGCGCACAAATTGCCTAACGATATCTCGATAACGACCATTCCATTCTGCCCAGCGATAACCCGGAAAACTACCCACTTGATAAAGACCCGCTGCATCCCATGCTTCGGCAATTAACTTGGTTTTAATGAGTTGCTCAGATAACTCTATGCCCCAGAGTACCGGTGGATCCTGCAAGACCTCGCCATTTTCGCCTCTAGCCATAGCACTGGCCAAATCAAAACGAAAGCCATCGATATGCATGTCCCTAACCCAATACTCAAGGCAGCTAATAATAAATCTAGCAACCAATGGGTGGTTAGCATTAACGGTATTACCGCAACCGGTATAATCTCGCAATATGCTTTTATCATTGGGGTCTAGGTGATAAAAAGACTTACCCCCTATGCCTCTAAAACTAATGACTGGGCCATCTGCGCCGGCCTCTGAAGTATGATTAAAGACCACATCCATGATCACGCCGATACCGGCTTTATGAAAAGCTTTAACTAAGTCACGAAACTCCTGAACATGAGTGCCCTGCTCAGGAGTGACGCAATATCCAGGATGGGGACTAAAGAAACTATGTGTGCTATAACCCCAATAATTTCTTAGACCTAGATCAAAGGTATTACTGGGCACATCCTGCTCATCAAAAGCCATCACGGGTAATAACTCAACATGAGTAATCCCGAGTTGCTGAAGATAAGGTATTTTTTCAATCAAACCCGAAAAAGTACCCGGGTGAGTGACGTTTGATGAGGCATGGCGAGTAAATCCACCCACATGCAATTCATAAAGAATGGTTTTTTCGCTACGTACGGCTAGAGGTACATCACCTTCCCAGTTATAGCTATCATCAACCACCATACTGCGCATAGCCGTGCGACTATTGTCACCTGGCTTACAGGCTACTTTGCGATCCCAGCGTTTCTGGCTGACTGCACACGCCCAAGGGTCTAACAAATGCTTTTCTTTTTCAAAACGAAAACCGGAATCACGGGTATGACTAGGACCATCCATACGCCAAACATACCAGACACCGGCAGGCAAATGACTAACATAAACATGCCAAGAAAAAAAAGTACGATTAACTTCTTCTTGCAGCGTTATGGTTTGGAAAGGCTCATCACAATCAGCGCTTTCAAATAACAAAAGCTCCACCTGCTCGGCATGGCGGCTGAAAATAGAAAAATTAACACCTTTAGAATTGAACTTAGACCCTGATGGATAGGGCTTGCCATGCATGACTTTATAGGGTTGATGCATATATTTTCTCTCGTGTTGTATCACTTAAGACTATCCAAGCACTAGGCCCGGGGTAAGGATGGTCTTACTCTCTAGTGAGAATAGGTGTTTATAGCGGCGCGAACCTATTTTAAAATAACGATGAACAACATCAAGGATTGATACCAGCGGCTATTATAGCCTAAGCATAGCCTAATAAGCGTTTGTTTTTATTGATATCATAGTGGTAATTGCTATATAACATGAGGATCGGTAGCTTATGCAAGCGATCCAATACGACAATAACTGTCTTAATATATGATAAATACATCTGTCATTTATGACCCACTATGCAAATAAGTGGCCGATTGCATTTCTATTAATCTTGAGCTGGTGCGTCTAAATTCAAAAGCGCCATCGCCCTCGATATAAATATCTTGAGCGGAGACTTCCGCTGTGCAAAATAGTTTTACCTTATGCTCATAGAGCGTATCAATTAAGGTCATAAATCGCTTAGCTTCATTACGCTTATCTGCCGTTAACCTTGGAATGCCTTGCAAAATAACGACGTTAAACTGCTTGGCGATCTGCAAATAATCAACCGCACCTAAAGCCTTTACACAAAGCTGATCAAAACTGGCCAGAGCGATGCTTTCATGCATCGCTGTTAAGACCACCTTTCTACCTAAGACCTCTAAAGTACCTGCTTCCAAGGGCGAAAAACTTGTCCAACGCTGATAGTGATGTAATACAAAGTAATCTGCCTCGCTATTCAATGGGTAGTGATAACTAGACTCTAAAGCCTGATGGAATGTTTGTCGATAATCATTTTTAGCCTCTAGCTTTACAAGAAACGCTACGCTTAACAGCAGCTGAGTGAACGCCAAAAATTGTGGCCGTTGTAATCCACCTTGATATAAATCATCAGGATGCCGATTAGACGTGATGACGACAACCAGACCCGAATCAAATAAATGGCTAAACAACCTTTCCAAGATCATGGCGTCGGCGATGTCAGTAACATGAAACTCATCAATACACAGCAGCAACACTGATGACCTTATTTTCTTGGCCAAAGCCTGCATAACACTGCCTTGATGTGCCCGCTGCTGCCATTCGTGTATAAAGGCATGAGCCTCAAGCATAAACACATTAAAATGCACCCGGCGTTTTTGTTGGAAAGGGCAGACCTCATAAAACAAGGCCATCAACATAGACTTACCACGACCCACCTCACCAAATAAATACAAGCTGCGACAGGGTTTTGGAGAGGGCAACAGGTACTGAGTAACAATTGAGCGCTGCTGGTAATTAACAGTTGCGACTAAGTTATCCAGTAAGTTTTGTAATGGCAGTAAAGCAGCGACTTGTGCTATATCATGCTGTAGCTGCTGTTCAAGCACCAAGCTCTGATAACGCAGCATAAGTGCATTAGAAGTATCCACACCAAGGCTTTTAGTTGTCCGTTGAAAAAATATTTTAATCATATTACTTACAATCTACTCACAAACAACTCAGCTTAAAGATACCAGATTAAGTCTATAAATACAGCGAAAAGACATCCCTTACGCTATGCCTCTGCATAACAAATTGCAACAACTAGGCGAGTTTGTGGTATATCAGGCTTTTTTACTAGATAATAACGTTATCTTCCATTTAACCCAGAGATAACCATGAGCAACGTCTTTAGTTTTACCGGCACTATCGGCAGAGATGCTGAAGTAAGATATGCCCCTTCCGGCATGGCCATATTAAATGTTACCGTCGCCAACAATATCGGCTTTGGTGATAAACAACAAACCTTATGGATACGTGTGGCTTTGTTTGGCAAACGCGCCGAAGGCTCTTTAAAAGATTATTTAAAAAAAGGCCAACAAGTGTTTGTTTCTGGAGAACTTAGCCAAAATGAATATCGTGCTAATGATGGTACTACCAAAACCAGCTTAGAATTGAATGCCAATATTATTGATTTAGTGGGCAAACGTAGCGAAGGTGGCCCTTCACAACAAAGCTATCAAGATAACAACCTGCGTGAACCCGCTCCCGCCAGAGCTGCCGCTAGTCATGATAACTTTGATGAACCTTATGATGATGACATCCCTTTTTGATGTATACCTGACATAAAAACTTTAAAGAATACAATCAAGCCTCTGTTATAAGAGGCTTTTTTGTTTTTATATAGCATGCGACTTAAGCGTTATTTGCAATTAAATGCACAGCACTATTACTAGGAAACACTATTGAAACCGTCCTTTTATGACTTAAATTATTCTGATTTAGCTCTACTTATAAATCAAAATAATTTAAACGACTCAGCAGCGTCAGTGCTTTTTAATTGGCATTATAAAAAAAAACAAACCGCTCAATGCGTGGATAAAATTGCTCAGTGCTCCTTGGCTTTTTTTGAAAATAATTTCGACTTCTCATTACCCGAAATTGATACCGTTCATGAGTCAAAAGACGATAGAACCGTAAAGTTTCTTTTTAAGCTTAAAGACCAGCATAAAGTCGAAACTGTCCTTATTCCGTTTCATAAAAAATACTCTATTTGCCTGTCCTCGCAGGTTGGCTGTGCCATGAATTGTTCTTTTTGTTTTACCGGCACCCAAGGACTTAAAAGAAACTTAACGACCAGTGAAATTGTTGGTCAGTTTATACAAGCTTGGCGCTGGTTAGCGGCCAATAGACCAGGAGAAGAGCGCATCTTAAATATTGTATTTATGGGGCAAGGCGAACCCTTACATAATTTTGATGCTGTTAAAAAAGCCTGCGAAATATTTTTATCAAAACACGGCACATCCATTGGCATACAAAAAATCACTATTTCTACAGCGGGATATATTCCTGGACTTAAAAGATGGAGCGAAGAAATTCCTGGCGTAAACCTTGCATTATCTTTGCACTCGCCCTTTGAAGAAAAAAGAAATGAACTTATACCCATTAATAAAAAATATCCACTAGATGAAGTTTTGGCCACTATTGATCAGATACCATTAAACAAAAAGCAGTTTATTACTTATGAATATATTCTGATCAAAGATTTTAATGATACGCCTGAGGATGCTAAAAAATTAGGCGCCCTATTAGCCGGCAAACCAGCCTATATCAACTTAATTCCTTTTAACTCATTCCCAGGCTCACATTATCAACGTCCGGATTTAGATAAAATTGAACAGTTTAAACAGATTCTAGATACCTTTAAAATTCCGACCTTAATCAGAACAGTTAAAGGTGATGATGTATTAGCCGCCTGTGGTCAACTCAACTCTAAACATTAGAGAGATCAAAGGCCTCTTTATAGATCGGAGATTAGTCGATACTAAGTTTTCATGGAACATAGTCATGATACTTAAAATTCAAGTTCTAAATCATCAGATCCGCCGGTGATTTAGGCCTTAATCTTTTTAGTCGTCGTTTTATGGCAATAGTTTGTAGTCTTATACTTTCAGCTATGCTTAACCGCTCTAACAATCACCCATCAAGTTTTTATGCGCCTCAACTCACCTAAATTTTAAGCCGTTATCGCTAATTATAGTGATGCCATTCCTATTATAAGGTTATCCACAAATCCTGTGGATAACTCTGTGGATTAAACCTTTATAGTGACCCTAACTCACTAATTTTTAGCAGCGTTTGTTAAATCGTACACTTTTTATACAATGCCTTTCTACAGTATAAAATCAATGACTTAGGGGAATACGAGCCCTAGTATTTAACAACAAATCGCTAACTCTCGGTTTTATATCCACTAAAACGACTATGTGCGTAACTGATAAAAACTCTTTACTGGCTTTTACATTGTCAAGGAAATATTTAACAAATATTAAGCGCCATATAGCATTATCTAGAACCGAACATAACTTGTAATATGAGCACTTAATATTATCGGTATTACACCGAATGAAGTTTACCGCGTTACAAGAATTCCGTTTTTATGCGCGTCAACTCACCTAAGTTCTAAGCCTTAATCACTAACTATAGTGAAGCCATTCCTTTTATAATGGTTATCCACAAATCCTGTGGATAACTCTGTGGATTAAACCTTTATAGTGACCCTAACTCACTAATTTTTAGCAGCGTTTGTTAAATCGTACACTTTTTATACAATGCCTTTCTACAATATAAAATCAATGACTTACGACAATATGAGTTCTAGAATTTAACAACAAATCGCTAACTCTCAGTTTTATATCCACTAAAACGACTATGTGCGTAACTGATAAAAACTCTTTACTGGCTTTTACCTTGTCAAGGGAATATTTAACAAATATTAAGCGCCATACAACACTATCTAGACCCGCACATAATTTGTAATATGGGCATGTGATGTTAACGGTACTGTACCCAATGAGGTTTGCCGTCTTACAAGATAAACGATGCATATGCTGACACAAAGCTCATGACAGGGAACCTTTACAAGTTGTAAAAATAACAGCCGTGGCTAGGCGTTAAAGCGTTTTAGATAGTCTATTTTTTGTTATAGGATTGATGCTATCTTTACTAGGTATGATTTTCTTTGCCGCAAAAAAAATCGACTATAGTGCAGAGTCACTTAACAATGCTTAAAGTAAGTCTTCTATACAGCAATGCTGGTTTTCTTTACGTAAGAGACCACTACCTATAAGCTAAAGATAATCCTACCTAACCTAAAGACAGCCCTATCCATTTTGAATAACGCCTGATCGATTCCAGAGCATTGTTCTTAAATCTAAACTCAATCAACTAAGATTACCCCCAACCAATGACCCTGAGCTTAGAAAAGCTTATCTTGCTTGCTTTAAATACGCCTTACATTAGAGTAAATCGGTGATCGTTGTCCCAGTATGACTTAAAGCACTAAAAGCCTTTTGACCCTGAACGTAAGCAATGGCTTAATGCCATATAAGCAGCACTCAATATTTAAATAGCGACGTAGTATAGACGCTACCATAAATTGCAGTTACTATAGACCACGGCGGCCATAACTCATGCACTATGGTCGCTATAACTATTAGAGACATCCTCAAAAAAACACCGTTACCACTCGCTATAAAAGACCTATGACCTCACTCCATAGGCAGCATTACAGCTTATCTTAGTATAGTTCTACATTTATTCATTAGTCGAAAATAACTAGACTTCTACTTAGTAGAGACACTAGCCTTAAACGACTTTCATAACTCATAACGTTCGATTTTCGAGCAAGGTATAACAATATGAAAACTCAAAAAGCCATCATCAGCTTTGTTAAAACTAGAGACCACGAACTAGCCGATGCAGCCCAAGCTATTACTAATAAAATGACTAACAATCTCAACTTTGGTAACCCAACTATCTCCTTAAGCGATCTACAAGCGGCCATAGATGCTTATTCTAACGCCTTAATTCAAACTCAGAGCGGTAGCAAAGCAGATACTGCCACTAAAAATGCCTATCGCTTAACTTTAGAAAATGACCTTTCTAGGCTAGGCGCTTATGTTAATCTCATGGCTGACGGTGACCTGCTTAAGCTACAAAGCTCTGGCTTTCCTTTGTCAAAACTGCCTGAGCCCATTGGTATTTTAGAGGCTCCGGTACTCACCATGCATTACGGTGAAAATCCCGGAGAAATGGGTATAGAAATATCACCCATACCCAAAGCCTCTGGCTATATCGTTTTATATGCGCCGGTACCGGCTCCAGTAGACAATAATGAATGGTTTAACAAAACCTTATCTTCATCAAAAGGTACATTGACACATCTAAAAAGCGAAACTAAATATGTATATAAAGCCGCCGCTATCAGTGCTGAAGCCAATAAAATGGATATTTATAATTTTTCTACGCCAGTTGAAAAAATAGTACCTTGAAATGGCTTAAACTTGAAATCATAATGCGCTATCGCTAAGTGCAGGTGCCTGCCTTGAGTCGCTATCAAACATGAGACTAGGCCAGGCACCTCACTTTACTCCTATGACGATATGACTTTTGGAATGTAACATGAATAGTCAACATAATGGCCTTAGTTTAATTAAGGCCTTGTCTAAGGCCGAAGCGTATCAACATGAAGTCAGCTCGATCAGCGTCATTGAAACCCATATTTCCTGGATATTGTTGACTGGCTCCTATGCCTATAAAATTAAAAAACCACTAAACTTTGGCTTTCTGGATTTTTCTACCCTAGAACAACGACGTTATTTCTGTTATGAAGAACTCCGGCTTAATAAGCGTTTGGCTGCTGACCTCTATCTGGCAGTAGTACCCATTACCGGCACAGTAGATGATCCAAAGATGGAGGGTACCGGAGAGATTCTAGACTATGCCGTTAAAATGCGTCAGTTTCCAGCAGGACTCACGCTGAGCGAGCTTGCAGCCAGCAAACGATTAAGCCCTGCTGAAATAGATCAACTTAGCGAAATACTGGCCAAATTTCATCAAAACATCGCTGTCGCTAATCTTGCCACGCCCTATGGTTGTAGCGATGACATCAACTATTGGTTTAAAGAAAATTTTGCGCCTATCAATGCGCTATTAACGGATCCCAAGCTGCAACAGCAACTGCAGGCGCTTGAAAACTGGGGGCAGCAAGAATGGCAGACTAAAGCCGACATGATGACGCAACGCAAACAACAAGGTTATATACGCGAATGCCATGGAGACTTACATTTAAGCAATATGACGCTAATTAACGGCAAAGTCACTTTATTTGATAGCCTGGAATTTAATCCTTTACTACGCTGGATCGATGTCATTAGTGAAGTCGCTTTTGTGCTGATAGACCTACTCTATGTGCATGAACAGCCACTGACTTTTCGCTTACTCAACCGCTATCTGCAATTGACCGGTGATTATCAGGGCGTCTCTTTGTTACGCTATTATCTGGTTTATCGCGCCCTAATCTCTGCCAAAGTAGCCTTATTACGACAGTCCCAACAAAATACTGACAACAAGCCTTTACCTCCCTGTTTAAAATACCAAGACTTTATAGGTCTGGCCGAGCGCTTCACCCAGCCTACACCTGTAAAACTCATCATTAGCCATGGTTATTCAGGCTCTGGTAAATCAACACTGATGGCAGAGCTGGCAGCAAGTCTAAGTGCCATCCATCTGCGTGGAGATATAGAGCGTAAGCGCATATTCGGCTATTTGGCAGAGCAACATTCTGCCAGTACTTTAAACCATGGGCTTTATACACCAGAAGCCAGCCAAAAGACTTATGACTACCTTGCAGAATGTGCCAAAGACATTTTAAAAGCGGGTTTTTCTGTGATAGTCGATGCGACTTTTCTTGAGCTTAAACAACGCCAGCTCTTTAAGAAACTGGCCTCTGAATGTAACTGCGACTTTATCATTATTGATGTGCAAGCCTCTTATGAAACACTCTGTGAACGTATAAAGCTTCGGCAAGGCGATGCTTCAGAAGCCACGCTAGAGGTCTTAGACTATCAACGACAATGGGCACAAGCACTGACTATTGACGAACTAGACTTTGTCATTGCCGTTAATAGCCAAACCGATAAGGTTTTAGAGGCTTTACTGACAAACGACCATCACCAACTATTAACTGATGTTTCGCAATAACGTCGTTTTACTCTCGTTTGCCGCGCCGAGCACCGCAGGTTTTGTCGGGATTAGCCCGAAGGGACGCGGCATGAATGCCTCGCGTCGGTAGGAGGGCAGGAAGCCCTCTCTACCGACCCCCAACAAAACCGAGAAGCGCAGGAAGAAGCGGCAATCGAGCCGCCTTTTCTTTGGATACTTTCTAAAGGCTGCGCAAAAGAAAGTATCTCGCCTTCGGGTGCGAGAACCCGATTAAAACAGTCGCATTAGCAATACAAAAACAAAATACTCACTATGTGCGTAACATCAGCTAACTAAGTACTAGACTTGTCATCAAGCTTGACCACAAAGCGCCACCAGAACCAATGCTGCACATGTAAATAACGCCGTATCGGGGTTTTTACCAAAATGAGCAACAAGCCTATCGAATATAAACACCACACGGCCGCCCATTCATTGGGGTTACTCGTCGTTAGCCAAGCCAGCAAGGGGCCGGTCAGAATATGGTAAGTCGTCATTCGCCATGAGCCATATAAGATAGGCATTAAAAAGGTGGCGACCACATACATATTAAATAACATAATATTAGCCGTCGCGGGTATTTCCCAGGCGATATGCCAATCACCGGATAAGGAGCAAATTCTTCGCCCACAAAATGGCATCGTAAAAGATTCTGCATAATGGCTAAACAGTACAAGTCGAGTTTTAACTTCGTAACAAAAAGGCGCCCATTCAAAAGGATAAAGCCGTAACAGTAGGCATACCGTAGCAATTAAACACACAAAATACACAAAGGGAGCAATCTTGTTTCTGACTTTTTCGGGAATAAAATACAAGGATACGGCATTAACAAAAAAGGGCTGGAAAGCAATATGGATATAGCCTAACAGTGTCGCTATTTGATTCCCCGGATTAGCGCAATCATCAATCACCGTGTAGGTATAAGCTTGCAAAAGCTCCATTAAGGAGAAGAAGCCTAAGGCATAACATAAGGCTGCGGGTTCTTTTTTATAGAAAAAATAAGCGGTACTGGATAAACCAATGGTCGCTAATACTGCTGATGCTTCGCCACTCCAACACATAAGGTCTGCTCTGATTATTTGGCTACCAACTTAAGGCGTTACAAAGCGGTCGCGTAGGTCGGGTGACGGCTTTATAGTCGCCCGACAATGGCATTCAATAGTCGTCATTGTCGGGCAGGAAAAGCATGTGCCCGACCTACAACTGTCGCGCCTTAAGTTGGTAGCCGATTATTTTAAAAGTAGTGTTTTCAGAGACTAAGTGCCTAGATGATGAATGTCAGCTTAAGACTACTAGCCCCTGTGTTCGGCTATCATGCCATCGACCGACAGGGCTAGCAACCACAAATAATGCAAGGGATAGTTTCAGCCCAGACAAAAGGTTCAGGGCGAAAGATTAAGTCTAGGAGGCTAGCAACTTAAGGCGTTACAGATACTAGGCTTAACCCTTAACCTTTCGCCCTTTGTCTGCGCTTAGGAGAGCGGTGTCTAAAAGTGAACGATTAAGCTAAACTGCTCCGTCTTAAATTGGTAGCCGACTTTGTTTAATCGCATAAGCCACATCAGCAGCCTGTCTATTTTCTTTAACATCATGGACACGAAATAGTCGCACGCCGGCCATTACGCCTAAGGCAGTCGTTACTGCCGTTGCAGTGACTAACTCCGAAGGCTCGTTTACATCACAAAGTGTGCCCATAAAACGCTTACGACTCGCGCCTAACAACACCGGAAAACCTAAAGCCACTAAAGCATCGAGATGCGCCAATAAGCTTAAGTTATCTTGCTTACGTTTACCAAAGCCTATGCCTGGATCTAGCATGATATTTTCTTTTTTGATGCCAGCCGCTAAAGCCGCTGCCACGCATTGCTTTAAAGCATCAACAACCTCGGCAATGACATCGTCATAATAGGGATGGTCTTGCATGGTTTTCGGTGTGCCTAGGCTGTGCATTAAAATAATCGGCGTATTAGTCATTGCCGCTAAAGTCAGTATGGCAGGATCAGCACGGCCTCCAGAAACATCGTTGATAATTGTTGCTCCTGCATCAAGGGCGGCCTTAGCAACGACACTCGACGTAGTATCTATACTCATCGCTAAAGTACAGTTTAGTTGTTCGCGTATCGCGGTGATGGCAGGCACCACCCGCTGTATTTGCTCAATTTGAGGCACAGGGTCTGAGCCTGGTCGCGTTGATTCGCCACCGATGTCGATAATATCGACACCTTCAGCTTGCATACGCTGGACTTGTTGCAAAGCTACATTGAGGTCAGTAAATTTTCCACCATCAGAAAAACTATCTGGTGTGACATTTAAAATTCCCATAATGAGCGGTTTATCAGTAGAACTAAACATGTCTTATCTCCTGTGCGTGGCCTTATATGGCCTAATATAGCTGATGTTACCCGGCCATTCATCGGATTAAAAAAACAAATAATGTGGTCGCTATCGTGACGGTTGTTTTAATCGGGTATTCGCACCCGAGGGCGAGATACTTTCTTTTGCGCAGCCTTTAGAAAGTATCCAAAGAAAAGGCGGCTCGGTTGCCGCTTTCTCCTGCGCTCTTCGGTTTTGTCGGGGGTCGGTAGAAAGGGCTTCCTGCCCTCCTACCGACGCGCAGCATCCATGCCGCGCCCCTTCGGGCTAATCCCAACAAAACCTGCGGTGCTCGGCGCGGCAAACGAGAGTAAAACGACGTTACTGCGTAACGTCAGTGTTTGAGATTCGGGTATAATGCACGCTACTTTCAAATCTGAATCATGTCATGAATAAACCACGATTAGCTTGGGCAATAACCGGTTCCGGTCATTATATAGAAGAATGTTTAAATTTTTTGCTTACGCTAGAAGATGTTGATCTTTATCTGAGTCAGGCAGCAGAAGAAGTCATCAAAATGTACGGTTTTAATCTGAATGAAATCCGTGAAAAAATGCCGGTCTATCGTGACAAAACCGCTTCATCACCCCCAGTGGGACATTTTTATAAAGGTTATTATCATACCTTTGTCATGGCTCCGGTCACCTCAAACACTGTCGCTAAATGTGTACTGGGCATCGCCGATTCTTTAGTCAGCAATTTATATGCTCAGGCAGGAAAATGCCGGGTGCCTAGCATTGTTTATCCTTGCGACATAGCGCCAGAAATGGAAACCACCGCCCCCGGACATAAAACAGTAATGGTTTATCCACGCAAAATTGACCTAGAAGGTACAGATAAGTTACGTAGCTTTGAATATACCCACGTCGTCGAAAGTGTTGATGACTTGATAACAGCTGTCACCAACAGACTAGCGTTCGTTAAGCTCAATGAGCCCGCCTTGAGCTCAGCTTCATGAGTGAACATATCCTTTTTTTGACCGGTAAGCTGGCTGAAAAGCAATTACGCAATATCCTAGAGAAAATGCAGCCAGACTTTAGCTATACCGTGCATCAGCTAGGTCTTAAAGTCGCAGCCTTGATGACCTGCGACATGATCGCAAGACGATTGACCGACACCTTTGCCGCTGATCGCATCATCATACCTGGACGCTGTCGCGGTGACGTCGATGAATTGTCGATCAAATTAGGCTTACCCATTGCACGCGGTCCCGAAGAACTTAAAGACTTACCACAGTATTTTGGTAAAGCCGCCCAACAACACGATTTAAGCCGCTATCAGGTTAAGATTTTTGCGGAGATTGTTGATGCGCCCCATGTGAGCTTAGAAGAAGTCGTTAAACGCGCCTATTATTATAAAAAAAATGGCGCAGATGTCATCGATATCGGCTGCTTACCTAGCACCGACTTTCCCCACATGGAAGACATTATTCGCACCTTGAAACAACTCGGCTTTATGGTGAGTATTGATTCTTTGGAAGCCAATGATTTATTGAGAGGTGGTAAAGCAGGAGCAGATTACATGCTAAGTCTGCATGAAAGCACACTTTGGATAGCGGATGAAGTCGCTGCAACACCGATTATCATCCCCGAAAGCCATGAAGATTTAGCCTCCTTGGATAGAGCCATTAAAATACTACAGGCTAAGAATCGCGCTTTTATTGTCGATCCTATTTTAGACCCTGTGCATTTTGGTTTTACCCAGTCTATCGTGCGTTACCATGAAGTCAGAAAAAATCATCCCGATATAGAGATGATGATGGGCGTGGGTAATATTACTGAGCTGACTCATGCCGATACCGTAGGTATGAATACCTTATTACTGGGCATCTGTTCTGAACTTAACATCAATAGCATCTTGGCGACTGAAGTGAGCAAACATGCCAGTCGAGCTATTAAAGAGGCCGATTTGGCTAGACGCATTCTATTCGCCGCTAAAGAACATGACACGCTGCCTAAGCATATCAATCCAGGCTTAATGGCACTGCATGAGCCCTCACCTTTTCCTTATACACTCACCGAAATACAAGAACTAGCCGAGCACATCACCGACCCTAGCTTTCGCATACAAACCAGTAGCGAGGGCGTACATATTTTTAATCGTGATGGCTTGCATAGTGCCACTGATCCCTTCGATTTATTCCCGCAATTACACGTAGAACACGATGGCAGCCACGCTTTTTATTTAGGCGTGGAGTTAGCAAGGGCACAAATAGCCTGGCAACTAGGTAAACGTTTTACTCAAGACCAAGCATTAACGTGGGGTTGTGCGACTGAGCAAACTGAAGA